>CBDUON010000145.1:0-5562 GCA_965368835.1 uncultured Eudoraea sp.
CCGTGACTACCTATACCGGCTATACCTCCTGCTTTAACCAGATCGTTCATAAACATGGCATGTTTCTGAAATACGTGTTCTTCATCCATAAACCAACCCGGACGTCTTCTCGACTTCCTGGCAAGTTCTTCGTAAGGTGTAAAATATTGCAATTTTTTATCGCCCCATACATCTTCACGGGAATAGTAGTAATTCTCGGCCCATGGCCCACCGTAAGAAACCAGTAAGGTAGGGGTCACAGCCATTTTGGATTCTGCAATAGTCTTCACTACATCCTGATAAATAGGATAAATAGGCAATGAATGTTCGTGCCCGGGATATCCATCGAGCAATTGGGTCATGTTTAATTTAAAATCGAGTCCACCTTCGGTAGTTGGCATTAATTTCAACTCTTTGGCGGCCATAATGATCCATTGTCTTTGTTGCCTGTTCCCTACCAGGTACATTTTTATGGTTTTGGTATTATAGTACTCACTGTATTGCTTCAACACCTCTTTGGCATGGTCCAGGCTTGTTATTTTATAACGCCAAAAGCCTACACCCGGCCCTGTACTGTATACCCGGGGACCATGCAGCATTCCGGCCTCCACCATATCTGAATAGGTCAGCACATCTGTAGTAGCCGTTTGCGGATCCCTGGTAGTTGTAACACCATACGCAAGGTTGGCTGAATATATCCAAACCTGATTCTTATGAATACCCCAGTTTGGCCACATATGGGCATGTGTATCCACAAAGCCCGGCGTAAGTGTTTTGCCGCTTACATCAATTATGGTAGTTCCTTTTGGCACTGTCAATGATCCTGAGGCCCCTACAGCCTTGATCCTGTTATTCTCTACAAGTACATCTCCTTTTTCTATGACCTCATCGCCTTTCATGGTAATGATTCTGCCACCCTGTAATAACAAGGTGCCCTTAGGCATCTGTTTTTTATAGGCTACCTTAATTTTAAACTCCTCAGCTTTGAAGACTGCTTTCTTTTCCTCATCCTTCTCATCCTCTCCGGTCTCTGTTGAATCTTTGGTCTTTTCCGTTTTCTTTAGTTCTTTTTCTTTCTTTTTAACCGCTTCAACACTATCCTTGAATTGTTTGCCGGCTTCGAGATCATAGCGGAAATGACTTGCTCCCAGAGACCAGTGCACTTTTTTACTATCAGAGGCCCAGGCGGGGAATTCGCCACCCATTACGGTTAATTTCATTGCCGGAAAAGCAGCTTTATCTGCCGAAGCCAGAGAAATGGTAGGAGTTTTTCCGTAGCGTGGAATGGTCACCGAATAAATGTCATTATTGATCTGTGCCAGAGCCTTGGTTCCATCAGGAGAAATACGAATTTCGGAAGGCCTGGAGGCCTTGTCATTATCTTCACGGTCATCCTCTACCATTGGCAGATAACTGTTCTGAGATCCTTCCATATGATCCTTCCCAAAGATATCCTGAGATCCAAAGGTCTCTATCCCTTTTAATTTCAGATGTTCTTTTTCATCAGTGCCATCCCAACGAATGGAGATCAGTCCTTTGGTGCCATGACTTAAATACACTCTATCATCTGTTTTGGTAAAATGTGGTTGTTGCCGGCCTTTGGATTTATCTATAAATTGAATAGGACCGCCGTTGGAAGAAACCCACACCAGGTCCTCCTGTGCTCTTCTGGTAAAAGGACCAATGGCATCTTCGTAGGTCTGTGTAGTTCCTTTTAAGAAAGCTATTCGGTTACTCTTATAGGACCACTCCGGGGAACTGTAAATCCCTGGCTCTTGGGTTAATTGAATGGGCCTTGCTCTTCCATCCACATTAACCTTATACAAATGTCCCCCTCCGGATTTCCAGGTAGTATAAACAAGGTTAGTACCGTCTGGCGACCAACTGGGCTGGGCCTCAGTAAAGTCATTACTGGTCAACCTTCTGGGGGTACCTCCCGGGAGCTCCATTACATAAAGTCTGTTTAAGGCTGTAAAAGCCAACCTTTTACCATCAGGGGAAGGTTTTGCATCCCGGACCTGGGTCACAAAAGCTTCTGCCGAATCTTCAATGGGGTAGTTAAATTTTAGTCGAGGTCCCAGTTCTAAGGAAACGTCTGCCGAAAAAGGTATTTCATTAGCTGTATTTGTATCCAAGCCTATTGCATAGATCTTTCCGCCATAGGAGGCAATTAGTTGCCTGCTATCTGGCGTAAATGACATGGCAGGTAGTACGCCTAAGGGAGCAATAGACTCTTGTTCATCTCTTTGTACCGGGTAGGCCAACCAGCGTTCTTCTCCGGTTTTTAAATTCCGTAATACAAGACCAGTTTGGGCTTCGAATCTATTTCCATAAACCAGCCATTTTCCATCCGGAGACAAGGTTGGCGTAAAGGCAGATCCATATCGGGATGTAATAACATCCATGTCGCCATCTTCCATATCATACGTGCCTATTTGATATTGCGGAAGTTGTGCATTGTAGTTCCAGGCATTTTGTCGTTGCGAAAAATACAACAACTTGCCATCTGCACTAAAGGCAGGATCTATGACCTTAAGGTTTTTCGGCTCCCCAATCAGTACACTTCCTCCCCCACCTTCTTTGTGGTAGATGTTTAATTTAATATTTCTTCTTCCCTTGGCACCTACTATATAGTCACCATCTGGCGTCCATTCTGCTGAAAAATAATTATGCCGACTTTCTTTACTGATCTGTTTTTCTTCCTTGTCCTCTAAACGAAGGGTCCAGATATTATCCGAGCCGCTCTTATCTGAAATAAAGACGATAGATTTTCCATCCGGACTAAATTTTGGATGAACGTCGTAAGCAATTCCTCTTGTAATAGCAGTAGCCTTTCCACCTGAAATAGGAATGGAATATATATCCCCCATAAGGTCGAAAACTATGGTCTTGCCATCCGGACTTACATCCAGAGACATCCATGTGGCCTCTGAAGTTGAAAAGGCAATGGTGCGCTCAGGCTCAAGCGGTAATTCCTTGGTAGCCTTTTTAATAGAATCTGTTTTCTGTATGGTATCTTGTGCCTGGAGTGATTGTCCGGGAACCAATAAAAGTGATAGTAAAAATAGGAAAGTAATAGACCGAATCATTAGGAGTATGTTTTAAATGAAGCTCCTAATATAAAGAATTAATACGGGAAGTTATCCTATTAAAATACGAGGGGAAAGAGATATTTTATTTTTTTTCTGTATCGGCTTCAGCCTCCTCTTCAACGGTAAAATCAGTGATCCCATGCTGATGTAATAAATTATACCATTGGATCACTTTTTTGATATCGCTTGGATACACCCTGTCCTCGTCATAATCAGGAATCACCTCAAAAAAATACTCCTCCAATTTTAGCTTGTCTTCTTTATGGCCAATTGAGGTCTTACCTCCATTTTCCTTCTCTTGTATCTTTTTGAATACTTCTACCAAGGGCAATTCCTCTTCCAAAGTGAAAATGGCGATCTCAGATAACACACTTACATTGCTGGTCATACCTACCGTGATCCTTTTACCATCTAAAAGGGACTCGGCTACAAAGCCCGTCCTGGTTTGGGTAACTAATTTGAATAACCCGGGTTTTCCCCCTATTGATAAAATCTTATCTAAACTCATAGAATTCACTGATTTCGCCGCAAATATGAAAAATTAAACTGATTCAACCTTCCCTAACGTGCTTTTTTTAACAATGGAAAACGCATTTTATAATCTACGTCAATTTTACCTTTCGAAATGTTGGTCAACTTCCCTTTTAATAAGCGTTTTTTCAGGCTGGAAACCTTATCGGTAAAAAGAATACCTTCAATATGGTCGTATTCATGCTGTATGACCCTTGCCAAAAGTCCGTCGTAAGTATGCGTATGCACTTTGAACTGTTCATCCATATACTCAATGTTGATGGTATCTTTTCTGGATACATCTTCACGGATATCGGGAATACTAAGGCACCCTTCATTAAAAGGCCATGTTTTGCCCGTTTCCTCTACGATCTGAGCGTTGATAAATACTTTTTTAAAACCGGCAAGTTGTTCCTGCTCTTCTTTTGTAAGATCCTCATCCTCCGCGAAAGGGGAGGTATCTACCATAAATAGCCGTATTGGTAATCCTATTTGAGGGGCTGCCAGACCAACACCGTTGGCATTGTACATCGTTTCCCACATATTACTGATAAGTGTCTCCAGACCTTCGTATTGCTGATCAATATTTGAACATACTTTCCTGAGTACCGGATCCCCATATGCTATAATAGGTAATATCATATTATATTCTTTTTATTCTTAAAGCTTTTAGTATGCTTTCTACTTTATTTTATTCGATCCAGATATCCTTGCAGGATTAGAGTAGCACTGATTTCATCTACCATAGCCTTTTCCCTTCTGTTTTTTTTCTTCATCCCTGAAGCTACCATGCTTTTTACCGCCATTTGTGAGGTAAAACGTTCATCCTGTCGATAAACGGGAATTTCAGGAAATGATTGTTTTAAAACCCGGATAAAAGGTGCGATAAGGGCTTCCGATTCAGAGGGGGTATTATTCATTTGCTTAGGCTCTCCTACTACAAAGGAAGTTACTTTTTCTTCCCTCACATACTCTTTTAGAAAGGGTAATAAATCTGATGTTAGCACTGTGGTTAGTCCTGAAGCGATCAATTGTAATTCATCCGTTACGGCGATCCCCGTTCTTACTTTCCCATAATCCAAGCCAATGATCCTTCCCAAGTATTATTTTTTTTGCAAAAATACAGGATAAATTGTTATTCCTATAAAAATCGACCTCATAATACCCGCCTACCTCCTATCTTTGCAAAAATTTTAAGCACCTCCATGAAGGAATTACAAATTACCATCGAAAAAGCATGGGAGAACCGTGAATTGCTAAGAGAAGCTGATACTCAGAAGGCCATCAGAGAAGTGATCCATCTAATTGATTCCGGCAGCCTCCGATGTGCCGAACCTACAAAGGATGGATGGCAGATCAATGAATGGGTAAAAAAGGCAGTGGTCTTATATTTCCCCATCCAGAAAATGGAAACGATGGAAGTTGGGATTTTTGAATACCACGATAAAATTCCGCTTAAAAAGGGATATAAAGAGAAAGGGATTCGAGTAGTACCGCATGCTGTCGCAAGGCATGGATCTTATATAGCACCGGGAACTATTTTAATGCCCTGTTATGTAAATATTGGCGCCTATGTTGATGAGGGTACTATGGTTGATACCTGGGCCACTGTAGGCAGTTGTGCCCAAATAGGCAAGAACGTGCATTTAAGTGGTGGGGTTGGTATCGGAGGTGTCCTGGAACCTTTGCAGGCTTCTCCTGTAATAATTGAAGACAATGCCTTTATTGGTAGCCGTTGTATCGTAGTGGAAGGAGTACGCGTAGAAAAAGAAGCCGTTCTTGGTGCCAATGTGGTACTGACCGCTTCAACTAAGATAATAGATGTCACAGGACCTGCACCTGTGGAACTAAAAGGTAGGGTTCCTTCGCGTTCAGTTGTTATACCAGGGAGTTACACCAAAGAATTTCCGGCAGGTTCCTATCAGGTTCCTTGTGCGCTTATTATTGGGAAACGCAAACCAAGTACCGATTTGAAAACTTC
>CBDUON010000146.1:0-5539 GCA_965368835.1 uncultured Eudoraea sp.
TCACTAAAGTAAAAAGGCTGCGTTTCTACAGAGAAACAGATAGTGCCAAAACCAGTTTTAGGGCTAAATTCAAAAAAGACAGGTTGCGTTATAGCATGGGATTTGATTCTGATGGAATACTGGAAGATGTTGAGATCCTGATCAAAGAAATTGATGTCCCAAATGACACCTTTACCGCTGTAGTAAGCTACTTAAATCAGTCGTATACCAATTATCAAATTCGAAAAATACTACAACAGTACCCAGTAAAGGAAACGGAAGAGATCAAAAAAACCCTTAAGGAGGCATTTCAAAACTTACTTCTCCCTTCTGTCAACTATAAGTTCATCGTTATGCGTAAAACTGAGGATGGCAACGTAGATTTTGAATTTCTATTCGATTCAGAGGGAAATTTAAAGAATAAGAGAGCATTGCTACCTCCAAATTATGATCACGTTCTTTATTAGGGGCTATCTTTTCACTTTATTTCTTCGCACCTTTCAATAGTTCCAGGTAGTGATCTCGAGAGATCAATTCAGCGCCTAAACTTTCCAGGTGATCTGTGTGCAACTGACAATCGATCACAGTATAATTCAAGGTTTCCAACTCATTTGCAAGATGGATCAGGGCACATTTGGAGGCATTTTTTGTTATACTAAACATGCTTTCCCCACAGAACACATTACCCAGATCTATTCCGTACAAACCTCCAACCAAGGCTTCACCTTCCCAAACTTCATATGAATGCGCCTGCCCTTTCTGATGAAGCTCCATATAGGCTTCTGTCATTTTCTCAGTGATCCAGGTACCTTTTTGACCGGGTCTATACGCCTTGGCACAATGTTGAATTACTTCTTTAAATGCTTTGTTTTTTGAGACCTTAAACTTGCCCTTATTTAAGGTGTTACGCATGCTTTTAGAGATCTTAATCTTATCCGGGTACAACACCATTCTTGGATCCGGGCTCCACCATAGAATTAAAGAATCCTCATTGAACCATGGAAATATTCCATTTTCATAGGCCAATAGTAATCGCTCTGCTGAAAGATCTCCTCCTACGGCTAAAAGACCTTCAGGATTAGCCAACTCTACTGCCGGAAAAAGTAACCGGTCATCCAGAAATGTTATGGGACTATTCTTATTTTTCACGGTACTATTTTATCCTGGCAGATGAAGAAATAATTCTAAGAAGGTAAGTGTCTTCTTCTAAAAAGGAAGATCATCATGATCTTCTTCATTCAATTCATTCGCAGGTTCAAAAGCATCCATTGGAGGTACCGGTGGCATGTCTTGCGCCGAAGCACCTGAGTCCTGCTTTTCAATTCGCCACCCTTGAATAGAATTGAAATATTTGGTTTCCCCCTGAGGATTTTCCCATTCTCTTCCGCGAAGGTTGATACTTACTTTAACAGTATCCCCTTCTTTGAAAGCGTCTAAAAGATCGGTTTTATCCTGCACAAACTCAATCATAATATGTTGCGGATACTGTTCTTCAGTGGTCACTACCAATTCGCGTTTCCTGAAACCATTAGATCCGTAAGTTTTGGTTTCATCAATCAATTTAACTTTTCCCTGTATTTCCATATTTATTGTTTTATCATGAGCACCTTCCAGGCAGAAGACACATCATTATTCATTAAAAATTGCTTTGCTTTCTTATGTAGATCCTGTTTTTCTGATATGCTCTTTATTTCGGGATGTTGATCCAAAAACAAATCTACTTCCTCTTTGCCGGGTAATGCCTCTACATTTCCCAAAATACCCAGATCATTCCCGGATAGTACTGAACTTGTTCTAATTGTTTCCGGAAGGCTATCCACACCAATACCTCTTGTACTCAAAGGCTTGGGTACTTCAAACATACCAACTTTAGCTCTGGTGTACCAATTGCCTCCCATACGGGCAACCTGATCTATCTTAGACTGGTCAATGCCACCCTGAGGATTAAGTATGCTTTTTTTGATATGAATCTTTACTACTTCAGAAAAAATTAAGTTTCCGGCACCTCCCTCTTTCCCAAGCGATTCTACTTTGGTTACCTTACATTCAAATTGTACCGGAGATTCCCCAACACGGAATGGACGTACAATATCCGAAGGCACCATGGTAAGTCCGGATTTAATAAATTCGTTCTCCCCTTCGCCATATTCAGTACTTGCCAAGGACATTTGTTGTACCATATCATAATTGACCACATTGATCACCACTTCTTTGGTTGCCAAAATGTTTTCAAGAGTGTGTTTGGTAGTATTATCACGCACCCTTCTGGCAGGTGAAAAAATCAATATTGGAGGATTTGCACTAAATACATTGAAAAAACTAAAGGGCGATAAATTAGGTCGTCCTTTACTGTCCACAGTACTGGCAAAAGCAATGGGACGAGGACCTACAGCTCCTAATAGATAGCCATGTAATTGGGAGGTAGAGAGTTTTTTGGGATGTATGGCAATCATATTCGACATAGATGACAAAGGTACATAAATTGTATTCAATTTATTATACAGACCCAGGGCTCAAATGCAACAAATGAACTCATTTTAAGTTATCTTTAAAATCACGTTTTCCACAGGATGAACTTTAATCCCAAAAACAAAATCTCCAATATCATTTTGCTGATAGCATCTTTTGTTATCGTAAGTCTAATTCTCTGGAATACAAACAGCTTTTTTAAAAAATTTAAAGAAGAAGAACGATATAAAATGGAAATCTGGGCCACCGCTCAGTCAGAATTACTTCAGTCATCCGAAGATAGAGACCTGGGAAATCTCCATGTAAAGATCTTCCAGAACAACACCTCTACCCCAATGATACTTGTGAATAAGGACGGTTCTGTGAAGACCAATAATATGGCCGATGAAATTGAATCGGATTCTACCCTAATTCAAAAGAAAATTCTAAAATTCAGGAGTGAGAATACCCCTATATCCATTGACTATGAGGGTGAATCACTGGCCACCTTATACTATGGAAATTCTGAGGTCCTTAATAAGCTTAAATATTATCCCATAGCCCTACTACTCATCATTCTTTTATTTGGGACAGTAATCTTCTTTTTCTTTAAAACCAATAAAGCTTCTGAGCAAAACAAGTTATGGGCAGGGATGGCCAAAGAAACCGCACATCAGATCAGCACCCCGCTAACGTCACTACTGGGTTGGAATGAGCTCTTAAAAAATGAGGATATCAATAACGCTATCACCACAGAAATTGAGAAGGATATTGATAGATTACAGACCATTACTGAACGATTTTCCAATATTGGATCACTTCCCAAGTTGGAACGAAAAGACATTGTTGAAGAAACAAGAAGGGCCTTTGAATATCTACAATTGCGAAGTTCTCGCCTTATTCAATACTCTTTTAAGACGCATATAGATGCCCTGCCTATTATGTTAAACAGTGCCTTATATAACTGGACCATTGAAAACCTGGTTAAGAATGGGATTGATGCCATGAAAGGAAAAGGATCTATATCTATAGAAATTATGCCCGATGGCAAGTATGTCAACATCCTAATCTCGGATACAGGACAAGGGATCCCAAAAAGTAGTTTTAATGCAATTTTTGAACCCGGGGTCACCTCTAAAAAAAGAGGATGGGGTTTGGGATTGTCATTAGTGAAACGTATTGTAGAAGAGTACCATCAAGGTAAGATCAAAGTCCTCAATTCTAATAAAGAAGGGACTATTATGCAAATTTCATTACAAATAAACCCATAAACATGGCACGGGAACAACAGATCGTCATAAAAGAATCAATTCTTAAAAACAACTGTCCTGAATGTTTTAATCAGGAATTAAAACTTACGTTTTATCAGAAACACCTCATAAGCAGGTTTTACCATAAGACCACCAATGAAGTTTCTCAGGAAATACGATGTAATAAATGTGAATCATTGATCTATCCGGTACAATGGACAAATGATATTGAACGTAGTTTTGAATATTTCCAGAAGATGATCACGCCAAAACCAAGGTCGTTGCGATTTACGAAATTAACCTATGGACTTTTGATACTCTTAGTCGTTTTGATAGGATCACTCTACTACCTCTATTATGCAGGTTACCTTAAAGCTTGGCTCTGATACTTTCAGCTATTGTTTTGAATTCCTTTTCGGTAAATGATTCCTTATGCTGGAAGGTAGCATTGGCCATGCTTTGCAGGGGAATAAGATGCACATGAACATGAGGTACTTCTAAACCAATAACTGTCATACCCACTCGTTTACATGGCACAGCTGCCTCAAGGGCCCTGCCAATTTTTCTTGCAAAACGCATAAGACCCATGTAGGTTTCCTCATCTAGATCCATGATCTTGTTTACTTCTTTTTTTGGAACACATAGGGTATGCCCCTTGGCATTGGGATTAATATCTAGAAAGGCAAAAAAATGATCGTCTTCAGCAATCTTGTAACAGGGAATCTCCCCATTGATGATCTTTGTAAAAATACTGGACATAGGCTTACTTTATTTAACTAAAAAATCCTATCAGGATATGATAGGATTAAATATAAAGAATATAACTACTTAGTTTCGTGTAATTTCCAATATCTCAAACTTTAAGGTTCCATTAGGGACGCTTATTTCGGCGGTATCTCCCACTTTCTTGCCTAAAAGTCCTTTCCCTATAGGTGAAGTGACAGATATTTTACCGGTCTTGAGGTCAGCCTCACTCTCAGCAACCAGCGTATACTTCATCTCCATCCCATTTTGCATGTTCTTAAGTTTAACCGTAGAAAGAACCAGAACCTTAGAGGTGTCTAGTTGAGATTCATCTATGAGTCGGGCATTGGCCACTGTTTCCTCCAATTTAGCGATCTTCAATTCCAGATGGCCCTGAGCTTCCTTAGCGGCATCATATTCTGCATTCTCAGAAAGGTCACCTTTATCTCGAGCTTCCGCAATGGCTTGTGAAGCCAATGGACGTTGTATATCCCTTAAATGATTTAGCTCTTCTTTTAATTTTTTTAATCCTTCTGCGGTGTAATACGATATATTACTCATAACGTCCTCCTTTAGTAAATAGAAAATCCCCTACAGCTACCATGCAATTAGCAAGTATTTTAGAGAGGATTTAACGCAAATATACAGAATTTTTGATCAATTTTGCAGCAACACCAAATCCATATAGCCCTTATGAGACATTCCTGCATGCTAATTATAATGCTGTTCTTACTGGCTTGTAGTAATGATCAGGGACAGCGCAATCCTTATCTGCAAGAAATTGGCTTCCGTTTTGAGATCAACCTCAATTTACCGCTTTACAGTCCACTTACTAATGCTGGTAGTGCGGTGTATATAGGAGCTCAAGGTGTAGGGATCCGTGGAGTATTTGTTATGAATACCGGATTTGCTTACAGGGTATTTGAAGCCAGTTGTCCTAATCATTCACCCAACGCTTGTTCAACAACGGATTTAAATGGTCAGACTGCCATTTGTGGATGCGAAGGATTTGAATACAGTTTGTTTACGGGGCAACAATTATCCCCTCCTAATGATGGAGAACGGTATTTCAATATGCTGGAGTACCGTGCTAACCAAAGCGGTAATGTAGTAGTGAT
>CBDUON010000147.1:0-5539 GCA_965368835.1 uncultured Eudoraea sp.
GTAGTATCTACCAAGCTACCTATAATTAACTTTTATGGGAGTTTAGGTTATATGAGTGGTAAATCTGAAACTGCAATCCTGGGGACGTATACCGTTCAGTCAGGACCTTTTCAAAACTCTTATGTAGATCCATTTACACTTACTAAAGATGCTAGTGGTGTTACCGCTAATATAGGTACCAAACTTAAATTAGGATTCTTTAGACTACATGCAGATTATACAATAGCCGAATTTAATAACCTTTCGTTAGGTCTTAGCGTTGGGTTCAGATAAGAAAAACCAATTAACCAACTCTACTAAAAACAGCCTTCCAATGGAAGGCTGTTTTGCATTTATTAGGAAAAAAGCGGGGGGAAATATTATTCTTTGTGAGCCAGTACATTGCCCTGGGTGTCTTCCAGGATCTTACCTTCTTCAGATTGTTTCATGCTAACTGTATCGCTGGGCATATCCGTACCGGGATACGAAATGGTGTATACACCATTATCTATTGTCCAGCTAAAATCGGTTTTTACATCTAAGGTGTTTCCATTATAAGAATGGTACCTTCCCAGGAAAACATCATTAAAGATCCATTCCTGTCTGTGATTTTGACGTTCTGTTTCTGAGGTGTTGGTGATATCTGTTTTGGCCCAGATGCCAATAATGGGGTCATTATTATCCGGAACTCTGGAACAGTTACTCGCCAGAATAATGGCAATGATAGCCATGAGGGATGCTAGCTTTTTCAAAATGTAGGTTTTTAGATTTGGGATCTATGTTAAATTCTTAACGATATCAACTTCCTATCTATTGCCAATTATCGATGAATGGCACTATGATTTGCATTTTATTCGACGAACGTCAACTATTCATCATTAGAAAGCCCATGGAATTATACTTGCATAGGGTGTGTATAATTAAATATTCTGACGACTCAACCTGAGAATTATGTTAAATTTCCCTATTTTTGATACGCCCTAAATTCAAGGGAAAAACTAGAAAATTGCCTGTAAAAAGTTGTCTTCTGAAAGCACTGTTTAAGGGCGTATTAATACAATATAAAATAATAGAATTATGAAAATTACAGTAGTGGGAGCTGGTGCCGTAGGGGCAAGTTGTGCAGAATACATTGCCATTAAGGATTTTGCTTCCGAAGTGGTCTTGTTAGATATTAAAGAAGGATATGCAGAAGGGAAGGCGATGGACCTCATGCAGACGGCCTCCTTAAATGGTTTCGATACCAAGATCACAGGAACGACAAGCGATTATTCTAAGACAGCCAATAGTCATATTGCTGTGATCACCTCAGGAATACCCAGAAAACCTGGAATGACAAGAGAAGAACTAATCGGTATCAACGCAGGAATAGTAAAGACTGTGGCTACAAGTCTTATTAAACATTCACCCAATGTTATTTTAATAGTGGTTAGTAATCCTATGGATACAATGACCTATTTGGTTCACAAGGTCACAGGCCTTCCAAAGAATAGGATCATTGGGATGGGAGGTGCGCTAGACAGTGCACGATTCAAATATCGCCTGGCTGAAGCCCTGGGTGCCCCTATTTCTGATGTAGATGGAATGGTTATTGGCGGACACAGCGATACCGGTATGGTGCCACTTGCCAGACATGCAACCAGGAACAGTGTAAAAGTGTCAGAATTTCTATCAAAAGATCGCTTGGCCCAGGTAGTAGAAGATACTAAAGTAGGTGGAGCTACACTTACAAAATTGTTGGGAACAAGCGCATGGTATGCTCCGGGAGCGGCTGTTTCAGCACTTGTTCAGGCCATTGCCTGCGATCAGAAAAAACTTTTCCCCTGCTCTGTTTTACTTGAGGGTGAATACGATCTAAAAGATATTTGTATTGGAGTGCCCGTAATTTTAGGAAAGAATGGGATCGAAAAAATTGTAAAAATGGAACTCGATAATGCCGAGAAGACCAAAATGCAGGAGAGCGCCGAAGGGGTGCGAAAGACCAACGACTTATTGGATGTATAAGAGTTTAATTCTTTATAAAACACAAGGCGTTCCTTTGGGAGCGCCTTTTTTTTGTACCTATACCTTCATGTAAGGCGCTGTTGAACCACAGTATTGATAGCGCCATAAATCCGGCAAATAAATTGTCAGTTCCTGTTGGAAATGATATATTTGCACGCTATTTACGGATACCATCAATTAATTCAAAACACAGATGCAGAATAAAGGACTGATTAAGCTTTTTGCTTTCTTGTTCGGGATTGTAAGTATTTATCAACTCTCTTACACCTTCATTACCAGTAAAGTTGAAGACGAAGCTGAGAAATATGCTTCCGCAAAGATCCCGTCTACCGTTGACAATTACGTCGCTGCGCGCGAAGCGTTAGAAGCCAGCTATCTGGATTCTATAGGAGACAATACCGTCATGGGATTTACTACCTACAAAGAAGCCAAAAAGAAAGAACTTAACAAGGGACTCGACCTTAAAGGAGGGATCAATGTAACTCTCCAGATCTCCGTAAAGGACATCTTAAAAGGTCTTGCAGATAATACAAAAAATCCTGTTTTTAATAAGGCACTTGCAGACGCAGATGCCGCTTCTAAAGACAGTGATGATACCTATATCGATTTGTTCTTTGATGCCTTTGATAATATTAAAGGTGATACCAAGCTTGCGGCCCCTGATATTTTTGCAAATAAGGGCTTGAGCGATGAGATCAATTTCCAAATGACAGATGATCAGGTTAAACCTATCATCAGAAGAAAGATTGATGAGTCAATAGTCTCGGCTTTTGAAGTACTTCGTGAACGTATAGATGGTTTTGGAGTAACACAACCTAATATTCAACGGGAAGGAACCTCAGGGCGTATCCTTGTTGAATTACCCGGAGCCAGAGATATTGCCAGAGCGCAAGATCTGCTTTCCAGTACAGCACAACTAGAATTCTGGGAAACTTACGAACCAGGCAATCAGAGCCTTATCAACTTCTTTATTCAGGCCAATGATCGCCTTAAGACCATGGTGGAGGTCACATCCCAGCAGGAAGTGAAAGAAGCTTCAGAGATTGATTCTTTATTATCTGATGTGGCTCAGGATTCACTCGACCTAACCGCTGAGAGAAATCCACTTTTTGAAAAATTACAACTTAACGGCCCCGGTTATGCAATTGCAGTTGCCGCAATAAAAGATACTGCCGAGATAGGATCATGGTTAAGAATGCCTGAGATCCGAAGGTTATTACCTGCAGATGTTCAGTTTACCAAATTCTTATGGGAACGGCCCTCTCAGGATTCTGAGGTTGCCGGTTTATTTGCTTTAAAATCTAACAGAGATGCCACCCCACGTATCAGTGGTGATGTGGTAAGCGATGCCAGGGATCAATTCGACCAGTTCAACAGACCCGCCGTGGGAATGGATATGAACGTCCGTGGTGCCAAGGAATGGGAAAAACTTACAAGTGAAGCCAACCTGAATAACACAGGGATAGCTATTGTACTAGATAATAAAGTGTATACCGCACCCGGAGTTTCTCAGGTAGGTGGTATATCAGGAGGGAGTTCAGAGATCACAGGAACTTTTACTGTAAATGAGACAAAAGATATCGCGAATGTATTGAGAGCAGGTAAATTACCAGCCTCTGCAGATATTATTGACTCCTTTGTTGTAGGACCATCCCTGGGCCAGGAGGCAATAGACAGTGGGTTTACTTCCTTTATGATTGCCATGGTCTTTGTATTGATCTGGATGATCTTCTACTATGGAAAAGCAGGTATTTTTGCTGATTTAGCACTGAGTTTCAATATTGTTTTGATCTTTGGTGTTTTGGCAAGTTTAGGAGCTGTACTTACCTTACCAGGTATTGCAGGTATCGTTTTAACTATAGGAATGTCCGTAGATGCCAACGTTCTTATTTTTGAAAGGATCAAAGAAGAGTTACAAAAAGGTAAAGGAAAAGGGCAGGCAATTAATGATGGTTTTAACAATGCCTTATCTTCTATACTTGATGCAAATATTACCACAGGATTAACAGCATTGATCCTTCTGGTTTTTGGTTCCGGACCCATTAAAGGATTTGCTACTACCCTTATCATTGGGATACTAACTTCCTTGTTTACCGCAATATTCATTACCAGATTATTGGTAGACTGGTATATTTCAGGGAAAGGAAGATCGCTTACCTTTTCTACGTTCATTACCAAGAACCTGTTTAAAAATGTCAACATAGACTTTCTTAATAAGCGAAAGATATCTTATGTCATTTCCGGGATCGTAATCATCGCCAGTGTATTCTCACTTGTTACACGTGGTCTAGACCAGGGAGTAGATTTTGTGGGAGGAAGGAATTACCAGATCCGCTTTGTTGACCCGGTAAGCCCTACAGAGATCACCAACGATCTAACTGCAGCATTAGGAAGTGCCAGTGCAAAAACCTTTGGGGATGCCAATCAGATCATGGTGACCACCAAATACAAAGTAGATGTGCAGGGTACAGAAGTAGATGATGAGATCCTTGGGATCTTACATACTTCCTTGCTAAAATATTTACCAGACGGTACTACCTATGAAGATTTTATTCCTGGAGGTACCAATGAAGATGTTGGTGTCATGAAGTATAGGAAGGTTGGACCTACTATAGCAGATGATATAAAAAAGAATGCAGTTTGGGCTATTTTTGGTTCACTTGCAGTTGTATTTCTATACATCCTCTTGCGATTTAGAAAATGGCAATTTTCACTGGGAGCGGTAGTAGCCGTATTCCATGATATTATTATTGTACTTGGTGTCTTCTCATTTTTCAGTCCTTATATGCCATTTAGTATGGAGATAGACCAGGCATTTATTGCAGCTATACTCACCGTAATAGGGTACTCCCTGAATGATACGGTGGTAGTATTTGACAGGATACGTGAAATTGTTAACGAGAAAGGATTTAATCATGGGATCAATACAAATGAGGCATTGAACAGTACCCTGAGCAGAACCCTAAATACCTCCTTAACCACACTTGTAGTGTTGCTTGCCATCTTTATTTTTGGTGGAGAAACCTTGAGAGGATTTATGTTTGCTATGATCATTGGGATCATTGTAGGTACCTATTCCTCCTTGTTTATCGCTACTCCTGTGATGTACGATACATTGAAAGATAAAAAGACAAAACCTAATAGCTAAGAGTTATATTCAATGAATAAAAAAACCGCCTATTTTAGGCGGTTTTTTTATTGTATCATGTAAGCTTAAAGTCATTTTTTATTCAGTAAACAGCCATTTTTTTCCGTCGCGTTTCTTTCTGAAAATTTTCATTTCAAAGCCGAGATTATTCATGACCGTTTCTGTAAATAACAGATGATTAAAGAGTGCTTCATTTTTTATGACCATAGAAAGCTTATACTCAGGGAGCCAGCCGTAAGAAGTGGCCGCGTCGACCAGGTTAAATTTAGAATCCAGAGAATGCTGGCCTTCAAGATCCATAAAAGCCAGAATTAAACGACGATTTTCTTTTTGGCAAAGTTCCGCCACCTTTGACCAACGTTCAATAGCTTCCTTTAACTCTTTCCCGGGTAATATTTCTCCTTTTAT
>CBDUON010000148.1:0-5495 GCA_965368835.1 uncultured Eudoraea sp.
TCATAGTTCGTTATCAATAGATTTTACCAGACTTTTCAGTCGTTTAAGTTCATTATTATACTCTTCATTTAGGGTCAGGGGTACATATTTTCGATCCGTTAAGTGATTTAGAAAAAACCTGTTAGTAAACAAAAAATCCTTACGCTCTTCTGTCAGCACTAATAGCGGATCATCTTTATACAGATCGAGTTGTAACATAAGGAAGTCAACATAAGCGTCACTCGATTTCTTATCAATTTTTTCCCATTCCCTGATGATCTTGAGATTGCCCTCCCAGGAACCAATAGCTAGTCGTATACTATCGTTTTTTATAATATCCAGGCTACCGGAGCCCAGGATATCCTTCATGGTTCCCTCCCTGCTGGTATATACCGTAAACCCTGTTCCAGACATAATTTGACCTATTAATTTATACAAGGGAGCTTCCTGTATTATTTTCCTCTGCATCAGTATTACTGAATCGGCATTCATGGAAGTAAATTCCGATTTTTCAATAACCCTTTCCAGTTCATGAATATTAGTTAGCAGGTCTTTTCTAAAGCTGGTCAGATATTGTTTTTCTTTTATAGAATTCTTCCTGTCCTCATTCCAATTATTGATCTGCAAGGCAATTAAGATCCCAATAACTACCAGGAGGATTTCTCCAAGGGCGTATTTCAAATATTTCCCTGTTTTATTATCTATGAGGAGCTGTTCGCGGATCTTTCTGAAAAATTTGATCATAAAAAGTATTGGCTGGCGGTTACCTACCCAATTTAATAAATAATATGGTACCTCATGTAAATCCCTGACTGTAAATGAAATTAAAGAACTCTGACTGAACCGGAATGCCAGATCCGTTTCTTTTTCTTTAATTTGCCAAAGCTATGGTCACTATTCACACCACCTATTTATCGCTTGGCAGTAACCTGGAGAACAGGGTCTACTATTTACAAAAGGCACTCTTCCTATTGCAGGAAAATGCGGGTAAGCTCATTAAGATCTCCCCGGTCTATGAGTCGCCCTCCTGGGGGTTTGAGGCGGATGATTTCCTAAATATTTGTGTGGAATTAGAAACCACCTTATCTCCGGAAGCGCTTTTAGAAAAAGTCTTACAAATAGAAACCAAACTAGGACGAAGACGTAGTGCAGAAACAGGCTATCAACCACGTACGCTGGATATTGACATACTATATTACGACACCCTCATACAAAAAAACGATACTTTGGAGCTGCCCCATCCGGAGCTTCACAAAAGGCGTTTTGTTTTAAAACCCCTGGCAGATATTGCTCCGCAATTCTACCATCCTGTGTTAAAAAAAGACAGTAGAAACCTCCTGCAAGAATGCAAGGATAGTGCTAAACTCCGTAAGACCACTGTAAAGCTTTACAGGAATTGGCCAGGCCTGTTTACAAGCCTCCATTTTGTAGCCATTGAAGGAAATATTGGGGCCGGGAAGACCACCCTGGCACATAAGATCTCCGAGGACTTTAAAGCCAAGCTGGTATTGGAACGTTTTGCAGACAACCCCTTCCTGCCTAAATTCTATGAAGACCAGTCTCGTTATGCCTTCCCGTTAGAAATGTCTTTTATGGCAGATCGCTACCAGCAGTTTACGGAAGATACCTCCCAATTCGACCTGTTCAAGAATTTTATGGTAAGTGATTATGATGTATACAAGAGCCTCATCTTTGCCAAGATCACTTTACAACCAGATGAATATCTGCTTTATCGCAAGGTCTTTACGCTGATGTACAGGGAAGTACGCAAGCCCAACCTCTATCTCTACCTCTATCAGACAACAGACCGACTCTTAGATAACATTAAAAGACGTGGACGCACCTATGAGCAAGAGATACAGCCAGACTATCTGGAGAAGATCAACAGGGGATATTTTGACTACATTAAAAGTTTCCCGGAACAAAAGACCCTGATAATGGATGTGAGTGAACGCGACTTTGTACATCATCCTGCAGACTATGATCATGTATTAGACGAAATATTGCGTTTTACGACCGGCCTTCAGACTACAAACTAAACAGAGATATAAAACAGGAAGATTCCCTTCCTCATAGCGAATTTTATGAGGAAATCTTACTCCAGAAATCCCATACCACCACCCCAGCACTTACTGCAATATTGAGGGAATGTTTAGTGCCTAATTGAGGGATCTCCAATACCCCGTGGCATTCATTTACCACCTCCTGAGAAACGCCCTTTACCTCATTTCCAAAGACAAAGACATATGGCTTTTTTGAAGTAGGGCGAAACGTATTGAGCTGGGTGGCTCCAACTGCCTGTTCCACAGCCATACATTGGTGGTCTTTTTTTAGCTCCCGCAGTAAGGCCAATGCATCTTTTCTGTATTCCCAGGCTACACTTTCTGTAGCTCCCAGGGCCGTCTTACGAATATCCTTATGTGGTGGTGTAGCAGTGATGCCGCAGAGATAGATCTTTTTAAGCAGGAAGGCATCCGCAGTTCGAAATACGGAGCCAATATTGTGTAAACTTCGGATGTTCTCTAAGACCAGAATCAGCGGGGTTTTCTCGGCCTCCTTAAACTCGTCTACATCCAATCTGATTAACTCCTTATTTTGTAATTTGCGCATATGCCGGTCCTTTGATCTTTGGGCTATTGAAGTTATCCGAAAATATCAACAACTATGTGTAATCCCTGGGTAAAATAGTACATTCGTTTTTCAGAGCAAAGATAAACCTAACACCATAATTTTAAGTGTCTCAAGCGAAAAAACAGAAGAAGGTAACCCCTTTGATGAAGCAGTTCAACAGCATCAAGTCGAAGTATCCAGATGCGCTCTTGCTTTTCCGGGTGGGAGATTTCTATGAGACCTTCGGGGAGGATGCCGTAAAAGCCTCAAAGATATTGGGTATCATTCTAACCCAGCGTAATAATGGAGGAGAGCAGACTGAACTGGCAGGCTTTCCTCACCATTCATTAAATACGTATCTGCCCAAACTGGTAAAAGCCGGCCAGCGGGTAGCCATTTGTGACCAATTAGAAGACCCCAAACTAACCAAGACCATTGTAAAAAGAGGTGTTACAGAACTGGTAACCCCGGGGGTAGCCTTAAATGATGACATCCTTAGCTCCAAAAGCAATAACTTTCTCTGTGCCCTTCATTTTGGACCCAATACCTATGGCATTTCGCTTGTAGATATTTCCACTGGTGAGTTTCTTACCGCAGAAGGAAGTGCAGAAGAAATAGATACACTGTTGCAACACTTTGGGCCCAATGAGGTACTGGTCTCAAAAAAGCACAAAACCGATTTTACCGAAACCTTTGGCACAAGATATCATACCTTCTATCTGGAGGATTGGATCTATCAGGAAGATTACGCCAATGAATCCTTACGAAACCATTTTAAGACTACGTCACTAAAAGGCTTTGGGGTAGCTGGTTTACCACAGGGTATTATCGCTGCTGGGGCGGTACTGCATTACCTCTCGGAAACCGAACACAAAAGGTTACAACATATCAATAAACTGGTGCGCATTGGAAATGATGACCACGTCTGGATGGACCGCTTTACTATCCGTAACTTAGAGCTCTACCACTCCCCTCACCCGGAAGCTGTTACCCTACTAAGAGTTATAGACAAGACACTTTCCCCTATGGGTGGCCGCTTATTAAAACGCTGGCTGGCATTTCCATTAAAAAATCTTGAAAAAATACGAGGCAGACACCAGGCTATTGCCCACTTTTTAAAAGAAGAGAAACTGCTCTATTCCCTGCGTGGAAGTATAAAGAAAATGGGCGATCTGGAACGTCTTATCGCCAAAGTTGCTACTGGGAAGATAAACCCCAGAGAGGCAGTACAATTAAAGAATTCCATGGAGGCTGTAGTGCCCATCAAACAATTGGTTTCCAACACAAAAGTGGAAGCCGTGGATAGATTGGGAAAAGGCCTGGATGATTGCGAGGTATTACGGAATCGTATCAAGGAAGTACTCAGTGAGGAAGCTCCTGTAAATGTATTAAAAGGGGCCACCATTGCCCCGGGCTTTTCTGCTGAGTTAGATGAATTGCGTGGCCTGGCAACTACAGGAAAGGATTATTTAAACCAGATGCTGGAACGTGAAACAGAACGCACCGGTATTACTTCGTTGAAGATTGCTTCCAACAATGTTTTTGGCTACTATATTGAAGTTCGGAACACGCATAAGGACAAGGTACCCGAAGATTGGATCCGTAAACAGACCCTTGTAAATGCAGAGCGTTATATCACTGAAGAACTTAAGGAATACGAGGCAAAGATCCTGGGGGCTGAAGAGCGTATTTCAGAGCTGGAACAACAGCTTTTCTCTCAGCTTATCCTGTGGATGCAGGCCTATATTTCACCGGTACAGGAAACGGCACAGGGAATAGCAGCCCTGGATTGTTTATGTGGGTTTGCTCAGTTAGCCAAAGAGAACAACTATGTGGCCCCGGCCATGAATGATTCTACAGAACTTATCATTACCAACGGAAGGCATCCTGTCATTGAAAAGCAGTTACCTCCCGGGGAAACCTATATTCCCAATGATGTGGTATTAAACCGGGATGCTCAACAAATTATAATGATCACCGGGCCCAACATGAGCGGGAAATCGGCAATTTTAAGGCAAACTGCCCTTATTGTTCTCCTGGCACAGATTGGGAGTTTTGTTCCCGCTGAGGGAGCACAGATTGGGCTGGTAGACAAGATCTTTACCCGGGTTGGAGCCAGTGATAATATTTCCATGGGCGAGTCCACCTTTATGGTGGAAATGAATGAAACCGCCTCTATTTTGAACAATCTTTCGGAGCGTAGTTTGGTCTTATTAGATGAGATTGGGCGAGGTACCAGTACGTATGATGGTATTTCCATTGCCTGGGCCATTTCCGAATATGTACATGAACACCCCAGCAGGGCCAAGACATTATTTGCCACCCATTATCATGAGCTCAATGAGATGGCCACTACCTTTGAACGCATCAAGAATTACAATGTCTCTGTAAAGGAATTACAGAACAAGGTCTTATTCTTACGCAAGCTTACCCCTGGAGGCAGTGCCCATAGTTTTGGGATCCATGTGGCCAAAATGGCCGGGATGCCCCAGCAGGTGTTAAGCAGGGCCAACAAGGTTTTGAAGAAATTAGAGCAAAGTCACTCCAGCGAAGAAATCACGGGCAAACTTCAGTCTGCAGCATCGGAAATGCAACTCAGCTTCTTTCATTTAGATGATCCTTTGTTAGAGGAGATCAAGGAAGAGATCTTAACCCTTGATATCAATACCCTTACGCCTGTAGAGGCATTGATGAAACTCAATGAAATTAAACGATTGCTCACCAAAAATAAAAAGGCAACTTCTTAAGGTTTTATTGGTAAGTAAACTAACTTTCTTTTTCCCTGAAAGTTCTTTGGTTTTTATAGAATTGTATTAAATTTGCGTCCGCATCTGGGAAAGATGTTATGTTCTTTAAAACGCGAAAATAGCTCAGTTGGTAGAGCGCCACCTTGCCAAGGTGGAGGT
>CBDUON010000149.1:0-5485 GCA_965368835.1 uncultured Eudoraea sp.
CCTGCTGTATGCCAAAAGAAGAAGAGAAATATAACCCCTTTAAAAAAGTAGGTAGCTATACGCCAGATCTCACGATCCTTAAATATCCTGAATACCAACACCATAAACATCAATAACCCTACAAGGGCGTAATATTTGTATAACCTGTTAAAGATATCGAGCTTGTTATAGATGGTCTCTGTTTGTATTCTGCCTTTTGAAGGAAGTACTTCCGAGCCGTGATTGATCTGGTTCTGCTCAAAGGCTGCTAAAAGTTTTTCCGCCTCAGAATAATCGCCGCTAATCTTTGCTTCTCTAAGGGAAATGAGGTAATAAGGCACCGCATTTTTTACAAAGTTTGCATAAAGACTATCTGATATCTGGTGCCGGCCACTTCTGAATTCCATGGCCGAGATCCATTTGTTATTCTCATCATTTAGCAAAGGGAATATTTTAAGGATCTCCCCGCTAAGGGCACGGTCTAAGAGACTAAGCCTGAAATAGGCATCTTTAAAATCTTGCTGAAATTTATTTGGAGTATTGGTAGTAAAGGCCTCCTCAAGGTAAGGTCCCAATTTATTTCTTCCCTGCGCATCAAAAAAATCGGTTGCTTTTATATTTCTCTGCCCCTTTGGAACCCCAATAATACTTCTAATACTATCGTTCTGGGCCTTTTTATCCAGGGCTATGAATTCTGTATTATACCACAGGGCGGGATTCAACATCATTGAGAGAAACACCTGATCGGCATTCATATCTTTGTAGCTGCTCTTAAAGCTTAATTTTCGCAGTAATTCTGAAGCGAAGGTATTGATAGGTTTCATTCTGCCTCCCTCATCCTGAATGACGAGGTTCCCAAATTTTGCAGCATGTTCTTCAGGGATAACTGTACTTTGAAGCATGGAGTCTAACTGGGAAATGCTGGGTCCAGCATCATGAGTATGACTATCTGCAGTAGGCGCTTGTTGAGCTCCTAAGGGAAGTAAGGTGGCAAAAATTAACATGCCGGTGATGGCTGCCTTCTTCTTTTTTAATTTATCTAGTGAACTGGCAAGGTCCCTGAATCGGGTTTTTCCGAAGAACATGATTCCCATCAATCCAATATAAAGCAAGAAATATCCAATATAAGTGATCCAGGTACCTGCCCGGTCGTGATTTACGGAAAGGACGGTGCCTTTTTCATCCGTATCAAAACTCGCCTGAAAAAAACGATACCCTTTGTGATCCAGAACGTGATTCATATAAATATCATAATCAAAAGACCGCTCATCCTCAACCGTGATCCTGCTCATAAAAGAGGCATAGGCCTTTTCGGTTCCCGGGTATTTTTCTGCGATAAAATCATTAAGCTTAATATTAAAAGGTAATTCGTACACTTTAGAACCAAAAGCCAGGGTAAAGTCGAGACCTCCCAGGGTAAATTTATCCATGTAATTACTACTGCCTTTCCCTCCGAGGACGTGTTTTTGAACGGTCTCACCATTTGTGGAGATCTCAACAATTAAGGCGTCTTTTAAATTTGGTGTTTGTTCTTCTTCTGGCACCGCTACCACACCATATTTTCCTTTGATCACAGGTTCCGGGATCACAAACTGCATGGATCCTATGCTATAAAGAGATCGCAATTGCAAGGTTTGCAGGCTGTCTTTTTCTAAACTGCCTTGAAATTGATCTGCCATGCGCATAAAGGAACCTTCAAAAGGGGATCTGATCTGATAGGACTCGCCTTCCGTGAAAATATTGATAGCCCCTTCAGTATTTTTATTTAAAGTGAAAAGTACGTTGTGAATATTTGCAATTTGCCCATCTGCGAGGTAATGTTCGTGTCGGTTACCATCACCGGCTTCTACGATCTTTAAATAAGGAGATCCATTTTCATCCGGGACCAATCCTTCTTTCGCACCCTGAATAAAACCGACGTAGGAAACACTAAAATCTTGTCCATTAAAATCCTTTTTCCAGGGTAAAGAAGATTGAATTCCTTCTGGGGTAACAATCAGGTCTTCTTGTAACGGCTTGCGTTTTAGTTCACCATCTATTTCTCCGTCTACTAAAACCGTAAAATAAGTTTTGTCCGAATAAAATACTTTTTCACTATTACCCTCTCTAATAGGCATCATCCCTTCAAAGCCAATATAACGGGTAACTCCGGCGCCTATTATAATGAGGATCCAGGAAAGATGTAGTACTAATACGGGCCATTTTTCCCACCTCAATAATTTATAGCGAAACATATTACCGGTAAAGTTTATGACAAAAAATATCATAATGACCTCAAACCATTTGGCATTGTAGATCCAGATCTTTGCCGTTTCTGTACTGTACCAACTTTCCACAAAAGTTCCTATGGCCATGGCAGCTGCAAATACCAAAAAGAGTACGGCCATCAGGCGATTTGAAAACAAGATTTTTTTTAATGTGGATATCATCTAATATGTTTTTAAGACAAATTATCAGGGGCAAAAATACGGCCTTTTTACCGTTTATAAGGAGTGATGCTGCTATAAAAAGTTCAACAAATTTGTTAATTCTTTACTAAGCACTTCCCTCTTAAAAATTGTACTTTTGGGTATGATTAAGGTTGTACTTATAGGTACGGGTAATGTTGCCAAATTTCTTTTTGAGGTCATTTCTGCACATCCTCAACTGAGTTTGGTACAGGTTGTTGGCAGAAACAATGAGGCCTTGAAATATTTCAAAGAGCAGACTGTGGTAAGCAATGATTTTAGAAATTTAAAAGCTGCCGATATTTATATTCTCGCTGTAAAAGACAAAGCCATCCAAACAGTTTCTCATGACTTAATGATCCAGGACGGATTATTGGTTCACACATCCGGTAGTATATCTATGGAGGCACTTCCCAAGGAAACAAGGCGTGGTGTATTCTATCCCCTACAGACCTTTAGCGGTGTTCCACCAAAAAATAGTGAGCGCATCCCCTTTTGTGTGGAGGCAGAAAATGAAGAGGATTATACCTTGTTAGAAGATCTGGCGAAATGCATTTCCAACAGTGTGCAAAGGATATCCTCTGAAAAACGAAGGCAACTTCACCTGGCCGCAGTGTTTGCCAATAATTTCACCAATCACATGTATTTCCTGGCCTCGGATATTTGTACCGAACACAAGCTGCCCTTTGAGCTATTAAAACCCCTTATCTGCGAAACATATGAAAAGATTCTGCACCAGACTCCGTTGGACGCACAAACCGGACCTGCAAGACGCAATGATTCAAAAACACTACAGGAACATTTACTTTTACTAAAAAATTCAAGGCATAAAAACGTTTACAAAGCAATCTCTGAATCAATACAAGAAACCTATGGAAAAAAGTTATAAGACGTATTTAAATCAGATCACAACATTTATTTTTGATGTGGATGGTGTTCTCACAGACGGTACAGTAATGATCACTTCAGAGGGAGATCTCCTGAGAAGAATGAACGTTCAGGACGGATATGCCATAAAGACTGCTATTCAAAAGGAGTATAACATATGTATAATTACAGGTGGGACCAATGAAGGAGTAAGACAGCGTTTAAAAGGTTTGGGAGTGAACGATATATACCTGGGGGCACATAATAAAGATGAATCATTAGAAGAATATTTAGAGCTTTATAACATAAATCCGGAACATGTTTTATACATGGGCGACGATATTCCGGACATACCAGCTATGAAACTAGTAATGCTGCCTACCTGTCCGCAAAATGCAGTGCCAGAGGTTAAGAACATCTGCACCTATATTTCCCATAAAAGTGGCGGCAAAGGATGTGTTCGAGACGTCATTGAACAAGTATTAAAAGTGCGAGGCGATTGGTTTGATAATTTCAGTGCTGCCAATGATTGAAAATCCTTTAACCCTAAAATTAAAACGTTACCGCATTCTCCTGGCCTCCGGTTCTCCCAGAAGACAGCAATACTTGAAGGATATGGGCATTTCCTTTGAAATTGTTAAAAATCCTGTTGAAGAAGTATATCCCCAAAGCCTAAAAGGTGAAGAAATTGCCGCTTATTTGGCAAAATTAAAATCGAGTGGCTTAAAAGAAAGTCTCAAAGAAAAAGACATTTTACTTACTGCAGATACGGTGGTATGGTTTAATGATCGATCTCTCGCAAAGCCTGCTGATACAAAAGAGGCTAAGCAAATGCTGAAGGACTTGTCTGGTCAATGGCATGAGGTGATCACCTCTGTGTGTTTTACAACGGTAGCAGAGCAGCAGGTGGTAAGTTGTATTACCAAAGTATGCTTTGAAACCCTCTCAGATAAGGAAATTGATTACTATGTTGATGCTTATAAACCATTAGATAAGGCAGGTGCTTATGGGATACAGGAGTGGCTTGGAATTGTTGCCATAGCAGAAATAAATGGTTCTTATAGCAATGTGGTTGGGCTGCCAACAAATTTAGTTTACAAAACGTTAATGACTATGGTGTCCTGAGGTGCTTTGGGTAGCTTTGCATAAAAATTAAAGTATGATACCCAGAAGCATTTACAAACTCACTTTTATCATATTTTTATCATTCTTAATCTTCACTTCCTGCAAGAAAATAAATTCGGACTTAGCTGCTAATTTAGATACAAGCATAGAGCGTGAGCTTTCTACAGAGGATTCTGCCCTTTTACCGGCTAAGCCATTATCTGCAGAATTTAAAAGTTTCTGGTATGCGGGAGATGCAGAGATCACTTCCTATGAGCTAGAGCAGGCACGTTATGGCGAATTGCGAACCGGAACAGCAGTAATGATCTACGTCACCGAACCATTTTTGCCCGGGAAACAAGTAAAAGCAGAAAGGAATTCTTCAGACAACATCTCTGTTTTGAAATTAAATGCCACCAAGAATTTCTTAACCGGTATTTATCCGTATTCAATAATGAGCAGCACTTTTTATCCCGTTCAGGATAATCAGCACGCCCTAAAAATTTCCTCATCAATTCAGGAATGGTGCGGCCACGTTTATGCGCAATTAAATAACAGAACTTCATTTGAGGTGAAATCGCATTCTTATTTTGTAAACGAGGCAGATCAGTACCTGACTATAGAAAAAACGCATCTGGAAAATGAAATTTGGACCAAGATCAGGATACATCCGGAAGATCTGCCGGTTGGAAAGTTAAAGGTGATCCCTTCGCTGGAATATATTCGTTTAGGACATCAACCTATAAAAGCCTATGACGCCGAGGGCAGTCTTCAAACTGATGGAGACCTAAGTACCTATATCTTAACCTATCCGGAACTAAAAAGAACATTAAAGATCAATTTCAGCACTTCTTTCCCTTATAGTATTGAGAGTTGGACAGATTCATACCCTAGTGGATTTGGTGCCAATACCAAGATTCAAACAACAAAAGCTACTAAAATTAAAACCTTAAAAACGCCTTATTGGCGCCAAAATGGAAATGAGGATGTATCTTTGCGTGATACATTGGGAATCTAGTTAATATGGAAGATTTTTTTACTAATTATTATAATGAGATTTTAAGTTCTGGCATTACGCTGGTGGTGGT
>CBDUON010000150.1:0-5482 GCA_965368835.1 uncultured Eudoraea sp.
TCCTTGTCAATAAGCACAAAGAGTTGTTGGTCATTATTTTCTATTTTCTTCAGTTTAAAACTGTTTCCATTAGAATTAAGCGCTTTGATAGGCTCACCGGCTCCCAGCCCATTGATGGTTATTTCTGAAACATTCTTAAGTTCAATAGAATCCTGATCGGACAGGTTAAAGAGAATGGGCTTACTAACTCCGGAATCTAAGATAAAATTAAGTTTTGCATCATTTATCTCAAGAGGGATGACAATAAGGTTGTTAATGAGTTGAAAATTGATTTTTTGAGATTTTACCCCTTCCGGCAATTGGAATTTTTGCGCCATTCCCAAAAAAGAAAGGCAGCAAAACAACACCATAAAATACCAGCAATGAGGTCGCAAAATATTGTGGTTTAGACGATTACTTTCCTAAGATACAAATTAATTTAAAGCATTGCTCCGCTTTTAACATTCCTTTTGTCAGGAAATAATAAAGCAATTCCCTGTTGTTTTGTCCGCTAGTATTTCCCATTTTTGCTTAAAATTTAACCATAATGCCTTCTATTTCAAAGAAAGGGCTTTCCATGCCCGAATCCCCTATCAGAAAGTTAGTTCCCTTCGCAGAAGATGCCAGAGAGAGAGGTGTTGAGGTTATCCATCTGAATATTGGACAACCAGATATTAAAACTCCTCAAGTAGCTCTGGATGCGGTAAAGAATAATACTATAGAGGTGCTGTCCTATAGCAGAACGGAAGGGACCGACCAGTACAGGAAAAAGGTAGCTAAATACTATGCCAAGCATAATATTCAGGTAACCCATAAGGAGATCATTGTTACTACCGGAGGTTCTGAAGCTCTTGCCTTTGCGATGGGAAGCATTGCTGATTCTGAAGACGAGATCATCATTCCAGAACCTTTTTATGCAAATTATAACGGATTTGCCATAGCCGCAGGCATTAATGTAGTGCCTGTAGTTTCTAAAATTGAAGATAATTTTGCCCTGCCTCCTATTGAAGCCTTTGAAGCTTGTATCACACCCAGAACTAAAGCTATCCTCATCTGTAATCCCGGGAATCCTACAGGCTATTTATACACAAAGGAAGAGATTCAAAAATTAGCTGCTCTGGTAAAAAAATACGATCTCTTTCTTGTGGCAGACGAGGTATATCGTGAATTTGCCTATGACGGAGCTCAACATTATTCAATATTGCAGGAATCCGGTTTGGACGATCACGCAATCGTCGTAGACTCTGTATCCAAGAGATATAGCATGTGCGGTGCCCGTATTGGTTTCCTGGTAACCAAAAACAAAGCTGTGATTCAGGCAGCTTTAAAATTTGCCCAAGCGAGACTCTCGCCACCAACATACGCCCAAATAGCCAGTGAAGCCGCCTTAGAGACTCCACAATCGTATTTCGATGCCGTGATCGAGGAATATGTAGAACGAAGAAATATACTCTTAAGAGAGCTCGATAAGATCCCGGGTATTAAAATCGCCAGACCTCACGGTGCTTTTTACTGCATTGTTGAGCTTCCCATTGAAGATGCCGATGTTTTTGCCCAATGGTTGCTAGAAGATTTCCAGGTAAATGGAAAAACCGTAATGGTTGCTCCTGCGGCAGGATTTTATGCCACAGCAGGCTTAGGAAAAAATCAGATAAGAATAGCCTATGTTCTGGAGAAAGGACAGCTTATTACAGCAGTTGCTATTTTAAAGGAAGCATTAAATACTTATTCTAAGGCGTGAAAATACAGGAACATGTCTCCTTACGACCCTATAACACCTTTGGCATAGACGTCAAAGCCCGCTATTTCGCGGAAGTTACCTCAATAGAGGAATTAAAATGGGTGCTACAGCAAAATTCCTATCCAAAAAAATTGATTTTAGGCGGGGGAAGCAATATGCTACTCACCGGAGATTTGGATTCACTTGTTATCTTAATTAGCCTTAAGGGAAAAGAAGTGGTAAGCAGCGATGATTCGCATACCGAGATTCGTATTATGGCCGGGGAGAATTGGCATGACCTGGTGCTGTGGACATTAGAACACAATTTAGGTGGGTTGGAAAATCTCTCTTTGATCCCGGGAAGTGTAGGCAGTGCACCTATTCAAAATATTGGCGCATATGGCGTTGAACTAAAAGATCATTTTATTTCCTGCGAACTCATGGATATAGCCACGCAAAGCCTTCACACTTTTTCTCTGGAGGATTGCAAATTTGGCTACAGGGATTCGTACTTTAAACATGAGGGCAAAGGAAAGTACGTAATCACTTCCGTAAGTTTCAGGCTAACTTCCAAGAATCATAACTTGCGCACGGGCTATGGAACCATTGCTACAGAATTAGAAAAAGCTAAAGTCTTACACCCAACCATACAGGACATTTCCAGAGTGGTCATTAGAATTAGACAACAAAAACTCCCGGATCCTGCAATCCTGGGCAATAGCGGCAGCTTTTTTAAGAATCCGGTGGTCAGTAAGAAAACCTACGAAAAACTTCAGCAGCGTTATCCTACTATTCCTTCCTACAAAGTAGCAGAGGATGAAATAAAGATTCCGGCTGCCTGGCTCATAGATTCCTGCGGCTTTAAAGGCCTCAGGCAAGGTGATGCAGGAGTTCACGAGAATCAGGCTCTGGTACTCGTAAATTATGGGAATGCTTCAGGTGCGGAAATACTGAGCCTAGCTCAACAAATTCAGGAGACCGTAAAAAACACCTTCGGAATAGCTATTGTACCAGAGGTAAATGTACTTTGAACCATTTTTCTTTGGACTAATTCAAGTTTTTATTTACGAGTCAATTATGATGTATTTCACGCATTTGTCTTAGCTATGTTAGGAAAAAATAACCCCCGAATAATAACTATCCGAGGGTAATTTCAAACCAAACTAACCAAAAACTAAATGCACAATAACCAGTTGTACATTTTTCTAATTAAATATTAGATAACGTTAATTTAAGAATCAATTTTATAAATTAGCGTTTCCACTATATACGCAACAAATGATATTTTTGGATGCCCTGGGGGTATTTTTTAATATCTCGATCCAATCATGAGCATACTCCTTGAAAAACATATTGTTGAATTATTGCAGGAACGCAATGACAAAGCAATTTCGCTCCTGTATGATCATTATGGAGATACGCTATTTGGTGTTGCGTATAAGGTAGTTAAGGATGAGGAATTGGCTCAGGACGTAGTGCAGGAGAGTTTTGTGAAAATTTGGAAAAAATCTGATTCCTACGACCCCGCGAAGGCCAAACTCTTTACCTGGCTGTTCCGAATTACAAGAAACACAGCTATTGATAAATTACGAAGTGTAAAAACCAAAAGTGACAAAGAAATCCAAATAGACGTTTCAAACGTATATCAAATAGGAGTTGACAGTATAAGGCCCGAGTTTATAGACATTCAGGAAAACCTTGCGAAGATTGAAAGCAAGTATCAAATAGTTCTCGATGCACTTTTCTTTCAGGGAATGACCCAACAAGAGGCCAGCGATGAATTAGACATTCCCTTGGGGACCATTAAATCCAGATTAAAAATTGGATTGCGGGAACTAAAGAAAATTTACGGCAGTTCGTATGTAGTGTTAGCCCTATTAACTTTAATATCATGAAAGACAAAATAAAAATATTCTTAGAATCGGATCTTTTGGAGAAATACCTTTTAGGTACTACCAACGGTGAAGAAACCTCACAGGTTGAGCGATATATCGTGATGTATCCTGAGGTGAGAAAAAACTTCGAAGAGCTCCAGGAAAATCTGGAAATATTTGCCCGTTTACATACCCTTAGATCACCCGAAGGACTTAAAGCGAAGATCTTACATCGCATCAGGACTCAGGATCTTGGCAGGAGAAAGTTCAGGAGATATGCCATCGCGGCCAGTATCACTGCTTTTATCTTTGCAGGCTCCTCTTATTTCTTCTGGAACCAGAATAAGAGTTTGATGAATGAAAATACCATTGTAAACAACCGTATCCAGAATTTAGAGGCTGATATGAAGGAGCAGTTGGAAGATGTTAGAAATCAGTTTATTGTTTTAAACAATCCACAAACCAAAAAATTCTATGTAAATGGTAATGACAAGGCTAAAGACTTAAAAGCAGTGGCCTATGTAAATCCCGTTAAGAAATTATCTTATATAAACGTGAGAAGTCTTCCCAATTTGCCAAAAGATAAAGTATATCAGATGTGGGCAGAGGTAAATGGAGAAATGGTAAATCTGGGGATCATCAAAAAAATTGAAGATAGAGACCGCTTATTACCGCTTCCATACGGAAAGAATGCCATCAGTTATATCACCATTGAACCTACCGGAGGTAACAATAGTCCTACAGTACAAAACATTGTTGCCAATATTAAATACTGATGCTATACTCTTAGATAATCTTTGTAAGCCCCTTTGTTGGGGCTTATTTTTTATATCTTTGTACAAAGTTGTATCATGAAATTAGTATTATTGACCATAGGGCTGTTAGCACTGGCATTTGCGGGAATCGCCATCAAGATCTGGGCCCAAAAAGATGGTAAATTTGCTGGTACCTGCGCAAGCCAAAGTCCGTTTTTAAACAAAAGTGGAGAAGCCTGTGGCATGTGCGGAAAACTTCCCGACGAACAAGATTGTAAGAAAGAATCCATCGGGTAATTTTCTCCTTCTTTATTCAAATTCGCTTACCTTAGTTAACAACACATTCTGGAAACCTCATCCCACTAAATGAAGGAAACCATTGAAAAAGCCAAAGCAGGTAGTCAAATTGCGTTTAGCAATCTGCTAGATGCCTATTGGAATGAAGTTTATGGGTTTCAACTTGTCCGTACTAAAAACGAGAATGATGCAGAAGACATCACCATACAGACATTTTCCAAGGCTTTTGATAAAATTCACAGCTATGACGATGACTATGAGTTTAAAACCTGGCTATTTACCATTTCCAAAAACCTGCACGTAGATCTTATAAGAAAGAGGAAAAAAAATGTACTTCAGCATAATTCACCCAGGAATCAGGATGTGATCAAAGAAGTGTTAGATGACGCCCCCACTGCCGAAGACCGGTTAATCACTGAGCAAAACCTGGCAAAACTCCTTTCGCACATAAAAAAATTAAAACCTCATTACCAGGAGGTCATCAACCTCCGATATTTCCGGGAACTCTCCTATGCAGCAATCGCAGAAGAATTGGGTGAGCCTATCAATAATATCAAGGTTAAAATTCTCAGAGCCAAAAAACTTCTGGCAGAGATCATCAAATCCCATTAGGCGCCTCTATAAAGCCCGCAGATTTCGATTATTTTTGTTTGTATATTTGTTTAAAATTTTTCTATGAGCCCAGAAACCGTAGCTAGTACAACGGCCCCGAACAGAAAACCTAAATGGTTGAGGGTAAAGCTTCCAACAGGGAAAAAATACACTCAATTACGAAGTTTGGTTGACAAATACGATCTTCATACGATCTGTACCTCAGGGAGTTGCCCAAACATGGGGGAATGCTGGGGAGAAGGAAC
>CBDUON010000151.1:0-5435 GCA_965368835.1 uncultured Eudoraea sp.
GAAATGATCAGCCTGCTTTTTCTATCTAGCAACCATTTGGCAGATAAGCCGTGTTTCACCTTCTTATCTGAAAAGCCGTAGGCCATATATCCTTCTAGTCGCCAGGGATCGTTTTGGCCAAAATAGGTCCGTGCACCCCCTCTTATTCTAATTCCTTCGGCATCATTATAGCCAAAAGTGCTATAGATGTCCCCAATATCGAGATTCCACTTATCGATCTCCACATAGCCAGAACCCAGGATACTGACCAGATTGTAATAGGATTTAAATTTGGGCACGGTCTTCAGCGTGTCCAATAACTTGTATATCCCGGTCTCATCCTTGTTCAGAGCTTCTAATCTGTTATTTCTCCAGAAGATACTATCGCGTTCAAAGACCAAGGGATCGAAAGGATCTGAGGCTGTTTTGTAGAAGGCATCTGTCTTTGGCTGATTAAAAGTATAATTGTCATAGACCGTGGTTCGTTTTCCGTAAACGCCTTTGGATTTTTCCTTTTTGCTGATACTGAAGTCAGACAGCATATAATCGCGCTTCAAAAGAAAGACAGAATCATTCACCACTTCAAAGTCCTGCTCAATATAGACCTCCTTCACCCAATTAATATTGGCACTTTTGGTTACTTCCAGGTTGATCTTTTTCAGAGCAAACGTAGTGTCATTTACCCAAAAATCGCCTTTAAAAGTAAGCTCGTTCTTACGCCTTGGGTAGTAAATAATTTGATAGCACCATTTGTTATCAATAAAGGCACTATCTGATAAAACATAGTTATAAACGTCTATTCCTGTGCGCGATAAGGGACTTGTAAAGCTCTTGTCAAAGAATTTCAGGTAATTGGCGTATACGTCATAATCCGAATACAGATCTTGCACAAAAGCCGTTATAGCCTGATTGTTGCTAAAACCCGAGTTCTTATTTCCCAATACATCTTCCCGCTCTTTCTGTATAACATTGTTCCCGTATACTTTTGAAAACACCTCATTCAGAAAAATAGGTAAATAGGTTTTTCCCGTTATCCTGGATGTGTCCAGGTCAGCAAAGACAAATTCGAGTCCTTTAAAGATCTTGCTTTTCATCAGCGCACTATCTATGGTATTGAGATCGAATTCTACTTTCTCGTATTTATCGTATTCGTATTGTTTAAATTTTCGCAGGCCGTTGATCCGCTTTTTCGCCCAGATCTTTCTGAGGATGTCAATGGCAGGATTGCCCTTTTTAGAGCGTTTTCCCATATAAATCACCACCTCATCTAATTGCTCTCCTCCTTCGGGCAGGACAATGGTAAGATCAAAAGTCACAGCATTCGTCAAGGTTATCTCCTGGGTTTCATACCCTATAAAAGAAACAACGAGCGTAGAATATCTGATGTCCGATTCCAGGTAAAATCTACCATTATCATTGGTGATAGTACCATCGGAAGAATTTTTGAGGATGATATTGGCAAAGGCCACCGGTTCCCCGGCTTCATCAACCACAATTCCACTGACCTTGGTCTGGGCGTAGTTCATGGAACCTATAAAAAGTAGCAGTAAAAAGAGTATTTTTCTCATAGTACCCTGCTCCGGGATCTGACAGATCTTATGAATATTGAATATAGAACAAGCTTTGCTTGCAAAAATAGGTACGTTTGTGATCTCATTCGTGTCTGAAACTAAAAAACTTCGTCAGGACTTGGTCGACGAAGTTCTTAAAACCTTATTATAATTTCGTTCTTATTTGTAAAGCACCTTTTTAACTGCCTTAATAACATCTTCATAATTTGGCAACCATTCTTCTAATAAAACAGGCGAATATGGTGCCGGAGTATCGGCCGTATTTATCTTTACTACAGGTGCATCTAAATAATCAAAGGCTTTGGATTGTACCATATAAGTGATCTCTGTTGCAACGTTCCCAAATGGCCAGGCTTCTTCCAGCACTACCAAACGGTTTGTCTTTTTAACAGATTTCAGGATGGCTTCATAATCTAACGGCTTTACAGTTCTCAAATCAATGATCTCACAACTAATTCCGTCCTTTTCCAATTCATCTGCTGCCTTGTAGGCTTCCTTAATGATTTTTCCAAAAGAGACAATAGTAACATCAGTGCCTTCTCTTTTGATCTCGGCTACCCCTATTGGAATGATATACTCCCCTTCTGGCACTTCACCTTTATCTCCGTACATCTGTTCAGACTCCATAAAGATCACCGGATCATCATCGCGTATAGCAGCTTTCAATAGTCCTTTGGCATCATTGGGATTAGAAGGCACAACAACCTTTAAACCCGGACAATTTGCATACCAGCTTTCAAATGCCTGAGAGTGTGTAGCTGCAAGCTGACCTGCAGAGCCCGTTGGACCCCTGAAAACAATGGGGCAGTTAAATTGCCCGCCAGACATTTGTCTGATCTTTGCTGCATTGTTTATGATCTGATCTATTCCAACCAATGCAAAATTAAAGGTCATGAATTCTATAATAGGTCGGTTTCCCACCATCGCAGACCCTACTCCTATCCCGGAAAATCCTAATTCGGAAATTGGGGTGTCAATGACGCGTTCTGGTCCAAATTCATCTAACATTCCTTTAGATGCCTTGTAGGCCCCGTTGTATTCTGCCACTTCCTCTCCCATTAAATAAACGGAATCATCTCTTCTCATCTCCTCAGACATGGCCTCTACAATGGCTTCTCGAAATTGTAATGTCTTCATATGCTCGTTATTCTCAACGTTTGTACTTATCAAAATGCGAACAAAAATAGGAAATAATCCTTCAAAACGACCGTAGGAAAGGGTAAAATCAATTTAAATTTTTATTATGCATGCATAGTATTTTTGATTTTTATTAGCTATCTTTACTGTCTTATTTATCATTTAAAAATAGTGACCTCTTATGAAAATATTAGTTTGCATCAGCAATGTTCCGGATACAACCTCCAAGATCAACTTTAGCCAGGATAAAACCCAGTTCGATACTTCAGGAGTACAATTTGTGATCAATCCAAACGACGAGTTTGGACTAACCCGCGCCATGTGGTTTAAAGAAAAACAAGGTGCTACCGTACATGTAGCCACCGTTGGTGGTGCTACTGTAGAACCTACCATGCGCAAGGCTTTGGCTATAGGTGCCGATGAGGCCATACGCGTCAATGCTGAGCCTACAGATGGCTTTTTTGTAGCACAACAACTGGCAGATGTCATAAAAAATGGTGAGTATAATCTCGTGATTGCAGGGAGAGAATCTATTGATTACAACGGTGGAATGGTACCCGGGATCATAGCTGCCCTGTTAAACATGAATTTTGTAAATACCTGCATAGGCTTAGAGATAGAGGGTGAGAAAGCTACTGCGATCCGGGAAATAGACGGCGGAAAAGAAACCTTATCAACCTCACTCCCATTGATCATTGGGGGTCAGAAAGGATTAGTAGAAGAGAGTGATCTTCGTATTCCCAATATGAGAGGTATCATGATGGCGCGCCAGAAAAAACTGAATGTTGTAGAACCTATCGATGCCACCCATGCAACAACAGATAAGAGCTTTGATAAGCCTGCTCCCAAAGGGGCTGTGAAATTAGTAGATCCGGAAAACATTCAGGAACTCATTGATCTGTTACACAACGAAGCAAAAGTAATTTAACATTCATCCCTTACATTAAAAAGAAATCTAATACCTATGTCAGTACTTGTATATACCGAAGCCGATAACGGAAAATTTAAAAAGAATGCCCTGGAGGCTGCTTCTTATGCCCATAAAATTGCTCAGGATTTGGGCACCACGGTTACAGCTGTGAGTTTTAATGTTGCCGACACTTCTTCTCTGGCCGCATATGGAGTAAGCAAGGTTTTAAAGATTAATAATGATTCTTTCAAGACATTCAACGCCAACGCCTATGCAATGGCTCTTGTAGAAGCGGTTCAAAAGGAAGGGATCAAAGTTATCATCCTAAGTTCTAGTACAGATTCTAAATATTTGGCAGCCCTGCTTGCAGGAAAATTAAAAGCCGGATATGTACCTAATGTTGTTGCCGCTCCCGATAGCGTAAATCCCATGGTGGTAAAACGTATGGCCTTTAGTAATAAAGGGTTTGCCCACACTGAGATCAATACAGACGTTAAGATCATTGGTGTTTCAAATAATGCTTTTGGGGTGCATGAAAACAAAGCTACCCTTAGTGAAGAAGATTTTAGTCCGTCTATAGATGATGCCGCTTTTTCAATCAAATCTGTGAATATAGATAAGGTAGTAGGTGAAGTGACCATTGCAGATGCAGATATTGTGGTATCTGCGGGCAGGGGATTAAAAGGTCCGGAGAACTGGGGTATGATTGAAGAATTAGCTAGTGTTCTGGGTGCGGCAACTGCCTGCTCAAAACCAGTAAGTGATATGGGATGGAGGCCTCACGGAGAACACGTGGGTCAGACCGGAAAACCCGTAGCCAGCAACCTTTATATAGCCATTGGGATCTCTGGCGCCATACAACACTTAGCAGGAGTTAGTGCTTCCAAAGTAAAAGTGGTGATCAATACTGATCCTGAAGCCCCCTTCTTTAAAGCTGCAGATTATGGAATCGTAGGTGATGCCTTTGAAGTAGTACCTAAACTCATCGAAAAATTAAAGGAATTTAAGGCGCAGAACGCCTAATTTTTGTTAATTTGTGCCCCTGAGGGTTGTTCAAATACCAGGGACCTTCCTTACTATTTTAACAGCCTTTATTGGTATTAATGTGATTATGAGTCTAGTTCGTTTAAAAATTAAAGGAATCTCTTACAGTCAAACCCAAAATGGGGCCTATGCCCTTATTTTAAATGAGGTAGACGGAGACAGAAAATTACCTATTGTTATAGGTGCCTTTGAGGCTCAATCCATTGCTATTGCTCTGGAAAAGGAAATTAAACCACCTCGTCCCCTTACACACGACCTTTTTAAGAATTTTTCAGATCGGTTCGACATTACTGTGAAACAGGTCATTATCCATAAACTGGTAGATGGAGTATTTTATTCCAGTATCATTTGTGAACGCGATAAAGTAGAGGAGATCATAGATGCACGTACTTCGGATGCCATTGCTCTGGCCCTGCGTTTTAATGCTCCTATTTTTACATATAAAACCATCTTGGACAAGGCAGGTATTTTCCTAAAATTCTCTTCCAAAGAAAAGGAAAAAGAAGAAATAGATGACAGCATTGTGGTAGATGAGATCCTTCAGGAAGGCGAAACTGTAGAGATAGATCCCGGATCTGCGGCCCCCTATAAGGAATTAAGCCTGGATGAACTCCATAAGGAGTTGGAAAAGGCCGTAGCCAGTGAGGATTATGAAAAGGCTGCCAGATTAAGGGATGAAATATCTAAACGCAAATGATCATCTAGCCAACTATATGAAGTCAGGATCTTGGATGCTTTTCTTTTTTTTATTGTTCTTCTTCCATGGTTTTGGCCAGGATGTTATTCCCAATGAT
>CBDUON010000152.1:0-5400 GCA_965368835.1 uncultured Eudoraea sp.
CCTTCAAAATCCATTTCTTCTGCATCTTCCGGCAATTCGGTAACCACTGCTCCTATTGGGGCAGCAACTACTTCGTATTCATCATTTACATTTTGGTAAAAGATTCCGGTAGAATAATAGTAGACAGCGCCTCTCACCATCAAACGCGTAAATGCTCCGGGAATAGTTCTGATACGAAATCCTCTTGGAGGAAATGCTCGTACATAGGCCCCTTTGCGGGCAACATAGTACATTCCGCCTACGGGGTAATAAGATGTATTACGCCATACCCTGGCTCTGGTATTGGCAGGTAATCTCCTGAGGGTTCGGCGACGTACTCTTCGTTTCTTTCTTCTGACCTTCCTGCGAACTTGTCTTTTGGCAGGACTGTTCACAGTTGTAACACGAGTAGTTCTCCTTGTTGCTATCTGGGCTTCCGCAGAGGGAGTATAAAAGAAAAATAACAGCACTACTGCCGAAAGCAAGAATTTCCAATTCTTCATGGTTTTGTTTTTATGTTAATCCGATATTTACCTTAGACTGTTGTTAGCACAAAAGGTTTAACGGATATACACAAAACGAAGTGAAGCTCTTATTTAGTATAAGTACCAAATAAGGGATCAACTAAATAAAGTCATTTTAAAATAAAGGATGTTTTTACTTCCCAACCTTTTTCTGCTTCTCTGCCTGCTCCATCATCTCCCGCATTTTGCGCTGGAATTTATTCTCCTTTTTAGGCTTCGCCTTATTGAGCTGTATCTGGGCATGGATCTTGTCCTCGTCCAAAATAAAGCGCTTAATGGCAAGCATAATTAAGATGGTGATCAGGTTAGATATAAAGTAGTATAAACTTAATCCACTCGCATAGTTGTTAAAGAAGAATAACATCATAAGCGGAGACAAGTACATAATAAACTTCATATTTGGCATCCCTGGTTGTGTCTGCATGTTCTGACCAGTAGTCATCATCATATAAAAGAAGATTGCTACAGACGCCAGAATAGGAAACAGACTGACATGATCTCCATAGAAAGGTATGGTAAATGGCAATTGCGCAATGGTGTCATAGGACGAAAGATCTTCTGCCCATAAGAACGACTTTTGCCTCAAGGCAAATGAGGTGGGGAAGAACATAAACAAGGCATAGAATATTGGCAATTGTAATACGGCTGGGATACACCCGCTCATAGGACTCACCCCGGCCTTGTTATACAACTTCATGGTCTCTTGTTGCTTCTTCATGGCGTTGTCCTTGTACTTCTCCCCTAGCTCCGTGATCTCAGGTTTTAATACCTTCATTTTTGCCTGTGAGAGATAGGACTTGTAAGTCACAGGAGACATAAGCACCCGTACAATGATCGTCATCACAATGATGGCGATACCGAATGGCAAGAACGAACTTAGGAATCCGTAGAAAGGGGTGAAAATATAGCGGTTGATCCATCCAAAAATACCCCATCCGTAAGGAATAGATTCTACTAATCCCAGTTCTTTATATTGCTTCAAAACCTCTATATCCGTAGGGCCATAGTACCAGTTCATGGCATAGGAAAGTTCCCCTCCCTCTAAGGCTAATGGCGCCACTGTACTGAATTCTTTGGTGAACTTAGCGGTATGACTTTCCTCTGTTACCAGGTTCTTGGAAGTTATATCAACAGTTTCAAAATGAGTGTTGGTCGTAAGGATGGTACTAAAAAAATGTTGGCGATAAGACAACCATTTTACATCTACCTCGGTCTCCTCATCGTCACCGCTTTCAGACAACTTACTGATCTTGTCCCCTTCATGATTATAGGTAAGGCGTGTATAGCGGTTTCCATACTGAATACTTTTATTATGACGTATCCCTCTGAGTTTCCAATTTAATTTTATAGGCTGATTTTGGTTAAAAACACCAGAAAGTCCCTGAGAACGTACAGTAAAACCTACTAGGTATTCTCCCGGCTTCATCTCATACTGATACTCCAAAAATTGAGTAGAAGAAACCTTGGCTTTTAAGGATAGGATTTGATTGCCTCCCCTTTGGGACATACTTGGCTCAAAGAACAGATCCTTAGTGTTGATAATTCTATTATTGGCGGTGGTGAAATTTAGATCAAAAGCAGCATTACCATCTTGTACTAAATAGATAGGAATAGAATCATAGGTTACAAAATTCTTTAATCTGGCTTCAATGATCTGCCCTCCCTTATTACTTATTTCAAGGAACAATACATCATTCTCAAGAATAGTAGACCCATCAGATACAGTAGTGAATCCAAATTCACCTATGGCATTCTTATAGTTCACAACCGATGTTGAATCTTGCAGATCAATAGGTTGTGTTTCCAATATTGGCTTTGCAACAGCCTCTTCCTCGGGAGCTTTTTCTACTTCTTCTTGCGCTGTTTGTGCCTTTTGAGCCTCAATTTCTTCGGGGGTGGGTTGGTTCTGGTAAAACCAGAAAAGCAGGATGCCAAATATCAGCACGAAGCCGATGATCGAATTTATGTCTAATTTCTTTTCTTCCATGGAATTGTTTGTCGAATCTACCAGGTCCACATCCTTAAGAAGGAATATGATAGATCATTACGTTTAACGCGATTGCAAATATAAGCCCAAATGTGGAGTTTATGCCAAACTGGCATTGGATTGTTGCTTTTTATGAACCAGAACGGCTTTGATAAATCCGACAAATAAAGGATGCGGGCTTGCGACCGTACTCTTGTATTCCGGATGGTACTGAACCCCAATAAACCAAGGGTGATCTGGCAGTTCTATGATCTCTACTAAATTGGTTTCTTTGTTGATCCCGGACGCGATAAGTCCGGCTTTTTCAAATTGTTCTTTATAGTCGTTGTTAAATTCGTATCTATGTCGGTGTCTTTCCGATATATCTTTTTTCCCGTGATATACCTTTTGTACCAAGCTCCCTTCCTTCAGTTCACAATCCCATGCACCTAATCGCATGGTTCCTCCTTTATTGGTAATGGTCTTTTGTTCTTCCATAAGACTGATGACCGGGTATGGTGTTTCTTCGTCCATTTCCGTAGAATTAGCACCTTTTAAACTAAGAACATTTCGGGCAAATTCTATGACTGCCATCTGCATACCCAAACAAATACCTAAGAAAGGAATATTATTCTCACGGGCATATCTAACTGCCTTCACCTTTCCTTCAATACCCCGTTCTCCAAATCCGGGTGCCACGAGGATCCCATCGAGACCCTCCATTTTCTTTTCAAAATTGGCATTCGTTATATATTCCGAATGAATAGACTTCACATTAACCTTCACTTCATTTATGGCTCCGGCGTGTATAAATGATTCCAATATGGATTTATAGGAATCCTGCAATTCCACATATTTCCCAATGAGTCCTACAGTAACTTCACTCTTTGGATTTTTATGCCGGTCTAAGAATTCGTTCCATTGCGTAAGATCTGGAGTTGTTGCATCAGACAGCCCTAACTTTTTTAAGGTTACCGTGTCTAATCCTTCCTCTTGCATCATAATAGGAACATCATAAATGGTAGATGCATCTATAGACTGTATGACCGCTTCGCGTTTAACATTACAAAATAAGGCCAGTTTTTCTTTTATCTCGTCAGAAATTTCATGCTCTGTTCGGCAAACCAGAATGTCTGCCTGTATCCCACTTTCCATGAGTGTTTTTACAGAGTGTTGTGTGGGTTTTGTTTTTAATTCTCCTGCAGCAGACAAGTACGGAACCAGGGTTAGGTGTATCACAATGGCATTATTGTCACCCAATTCCCATTTTAACTGACGAACCGATTCAATATAAGGCAGGGACTCTATATCCCCAACGGTACCTCCTATCTCGGTGATAATAATATCGTATTCTCCTGTTTTTCCAAGCAGTTGAATTCGCTCTTTGATCTCATTGGTGATATGAGGAATTACCTGTACGGTCTTCCCTAAAAATTCACCCCGGCGTTCTTTTTCAATAACACTTTGATAGATCCTCCCGGTAGTAACATTATTCGCCTGTGATGTTTTAACATTCAAAAATCGCTCGTAATGTCCAAGATCCAGATCAGTTTCTGCACCATCATCTGTCACATAACATTCTCCGTGTTCGTACGGATTTAAAGTACCCGGATCTACGTTGATATAGGGGTCTAATTTTTGGATGGTAGTCTTATAACCACGGGCCTGAAGTAGTTTAGCCAGTGAGGCGGCAATGATTCCTTTTCCTAACGAGGAAGTAACGCCTCCCGTAACGAATACGTATTTAGTAGCTGACATCTTGCGATTCTTGGTTACGGGATTCAAAGATACGAATTGCATTTGCAAATCACAGGGAATCGGCTGGAAAATCTTTTTGGATCTTAAGTAACATTCCTTCCAGTCCGTTGACCCTGATCTCCAGTGCCTGTTTCATCATAAATCCCAATTTTCCCTCTGGAAATCCTTTTTGGTGAAACCATAGCAGATACGATTCGGGTAAGAGTATAAGGTACCGCCCTTTAAATTTACCAAACGGCATTTTGTAATGTGCCAGCGTGATCAAATCTTCTTTCTTTAATTCAATTTGCATCCATAAATCTAATTAAATTACCTTTGAAAGAGATCGAAAAGTAAATTTAAGATGAAAAGAAGGTCATTTATAGGAACGGCCGCCGCTGCTTCAGCAGGCCTCTTAACAACTGCGAAACTCAGGGGGATGGAATCTTCTCTTACCGCCTCACTCGATTTAAAAGGAAATATTAATCACAGTGCCTGTTATTGGTGTTATGGAGCTATTCCATTAGACACATTTCTGGGTGATCTATCTAATCTTGGGGTAAAGGCTATTGACCTGGTTGGTCCTGAAGACTGGCCGCTTCTAAAAAAACACAATATTCACGCCTCCATGTGTTGGGGTGCGGAGATCAATCTCACCGATGGATGGTGTGATACTACCTATCACCCAACCCTGATAAAAAACTACACAGAAATGATCCCCAAAGTGGCTGCTGCGGGTTACACCAATCTTATTTGCTTTTCCGGAAGCAGGCGCGGAATGGACGATGAACAGGGATTACAAAATGCCGTAAACGGACTAAAACAAATTTTACCTCTGGCAGAAAAACACGGAGTTGTCATCCAGATGGAATTACTCAATTCTAAGGTAGATCACAAGGATTATATGTGTGATCATACTTCATGGGGGGTGGCGCTTTGCAAGGCATTAGGATCTGAACATTTTAAACTTTTGTACGATATCTATCATATGCAGATCATGGAGGGCGATGTTATACGCACCATAGAAGAGAATTGTGAATACATTGGGCATTACCATACAGGAGGAAATCCCGGGAGGCATGAGATCAATGAAACCCAGGAACTGTATTACCCTGCCATTATGAAGGCCATTGTAAAAACAGGTTTTAAAGGCCATGTGGCCCAGGAATTCATTCCCAGTTGGCCAGACAAGAT
>CBDUON010000153.1:0-5376 GCA_965368835.1 uncultured Eudoraea sp.
GTAATTCTATCCCGGAAACTTGTTTGGGTGATGAAGATGGTTCAGTTACTGTAACTGTAAATGGTGGAACCGCTCCTTATGAATTTTCACTGAATTCGTCCGATCCGGCCGATTTTGCTCCAAATCCAACCATGACATTTAATAATCTACGTGGTGGAGATACCTATGTTGTGTTTATCAGAGACGCAAGAGGATGTGAGACCAATGTTATTGTTCCGGTAGGAATTGGGATAGAATTGATACCTGAAGCCCTGGTTAGCTATGGCTGTGATGGAATCTTCCCCAATAGCACTGCTACCGTATCTGTACAAGATATTACGCAGTATCCGGAGTTGTTATTTGCGCTAGATCCTGCAGATCCTACAGATGCTATTTCTGCACAGGCCGATATAGATCGTACCTGGGGTGATCTGCCAGCGGGAGACCATACAGTATATATTTATCACTCTAACGGATGTAGCACTTTTGTCGATTTTACAATCGATAATTATGACCCGCTTACCCTGGATCTGGTAAAATCCGGACCTAACGAGCTTACCGCTACTGCCACGGGTGGTTTTGGAGGCTATGAATATTTCTTCCAGGATGTTTCCTATGGAAGTGTAAATATCTATGAGGTGAATGCAGATGCTACTGTTACTGTACGGGTAGTAGATCAGCAAGGTTGTGTTGCCGTTATGTCTATTCCGTTCGATTTTACCGGCATGCTAGATATTCCTAACTTCTTTACGCCAGACGGGGATAACAACAATGATGTATGGTATCCAAGAAACAGGGAATTCTTCCCAAATATAGATGTGAAGATTTATGATCGCTATGGTCGTGTTGTAGCGGTGCTAAACCAGGTAACCTCCTGGGATGGTACCTATGAGGGAAGTGAACTACCTACTGGTGATTACTGGTATGTAGTAAATGCCAATGACAAAGAAAAACAACAGTATGTTGGGCATTTCACGCTATATAGATAGGTAGTCCTGCAAAAAGCAAACGCCTTAGCAGTTATACTCAATCTACAAGTCGACCGTTTTCAATCAGAATAGGGTAGGAGTAGCCACTGCCAAAATCTGCATTGACCCGTACTATACCACGCACAGATATCTTAGTGTCTTTTGGTACTTGTTCTTCAGAGGTTATGACAAGATCGTAATCGTCCTTGCTGCCATCTTTCATATGTAACCAATTTCTATCCAGAATATTTGCATTTATTTTAATGCATTCCCCACTTATAACTACTTCATTGCCCTCGTATTTCCCGGGATCGATTACAAGATCTGAAATACGAACGACACCCATAAATTTGGCAGCACTGTCTTGCTTGGCGATCGCATCCTTTATTACAGTGATCTTTTTAGTGCTATTTTGGCTGCCGTGGAAGGTGCCTTCAATGATGCCATGATCTTTTGGTACAAGGGTAGTTACCAAAAAAATGGTATCAAATACTCTATCAAATTCTTTACTTTCAAATTGAGTTTTAAGGAGGGATTCGTTGTACAAATAGGGTGTCCCAATTTCTAGATCCTGTTTTTGGGTGGCGATCCAGTAAAGTTGTTCCCCTTCCTTTACCCTGGCATAGATATATTTAGGAGTAGGTAATAATTCCTTAATGACAACCTCGTGCATTCCGTAGTCAACCTCACTATTTTTGGCATTTTTATCTATTACTCTGGTGATGGTGTAAGGTTCAGCTGTTTTGGGGCCGAAGTTACATCCAATGAATAGTGTTCCTAGTAAAACAAGAATAATAGTCGTTGTTTTAAACATTTTGTGGATTACGGGCATCATTAAATTCATCTGGTATGTATTCTAATTAATAATTGGAATGCTCTTCGATTAAATCCCTGAGAAGATCTTTTGTATAGAATAGGTCAGGTTTTCTCGCAAGGCGCCGCAGTACTCTTGCGGTGACAATTTCTGCTTTGCGACTATCGGTTTTACCGGAATTGTCCTTGAGGAAACCTCGGACCTGCTTATTGATATCAATTTTAAAAGAACCAAGTAATGCTCTGAGTGGTGCTTCTGCGTGCCAATTTACAAAATCCTCCATCTCTTCTTCCTCTATTTTTCTAACTTGGGAAATGGCTTGTATCCTTTTTTCTTTGTTCCTTTCTAATTCTATGGAAATTGAATCCAGGTCATAAAACTCAATGCCCGGTCTATTGGCCAATAGGGGATCTATGGTACCGGGAAGCCCCAGATCTAATAATAGACGGTGGCTTTTAGTAGTATTTATGGTTTTAATAAGATGATGACTATTCCCTGCAGCACCAATGATGACGTCAAAATCCTCGAAATCATTAGCCAACACTTTTTGCCAGTCATAGATCTGGCAATTATGTTGTTTAGCAAGAAGTATAGCTTTTTCTTCAGTTCTGTTGCTTATAAAAAGCTGCTCATAATTAAACTTGCCATTGTACTTAAACAACTGTTTTACGATGTCCCCAGCTCCTATAAAAAGAATTTTCCTTTCTCGTTTCGAATCCTTTCCAAATGAGGATTCAATCATCTTTAGTGCCCTGTAAGCTGCGGAAGTGGTACCATCCCTAAAATTAGTTTCATTGCGAACTCGTTTGTGAGCTTTGAAAACAGTTTGTAAGGCTCTTTCGAGCAAAGACCCCTGTAAGTTGGTCTCTCTGGACAACAAAAAGGCTTTTTTAATTTGACAAATTATTTCAGCATCTCCAAGCACTTTTGATCGTAATCCGGCAGAAACTTCAACTAGGTGCTGAACACTTTTTATAGTTTCATCACTTTTGTTAAACAAGGAGGCATAGCTATTTGAATTGTGTCCTCGAAAGGAACAAAATTGATCAATTACGTCTGAAGATGAGGCATTCCCAGATTCAAAATAAATTTCGGTTCTATTACAGGTAACCAATAGAAGCAGACCACTAATATCAGGAAAAGCACACTGCAGTTGACTTATAACAGCTAATTTTTCCTCTTCCGGAATATAAAATATTTCCCGTAGTCTTATCGGCGCTGAGATATGCGAAATACTGATAAATCGTAATTCCTTGGTCATGGAAAATTCTGCTTCAACTTCTATAATTCATTCAATTGTTGCCCTATCCCATGAACTTTGGGACAGAAGAAATACTATTAAATAGCCTGGCTTATTCTTTTAATGTGCGCATGTAGTTTACCACTAACCAACGGTCTTCATCATCCGGCATTTTTTTGGTGTACTCGGGCATATCGTCCCTTCCAAACGAAGTTTTGTAAAACAATTCCCCATCTGTTTGTTTTTGGAACTTAGCAGATGAGAAATCACCAAGATCTCCTTTCATTTCGGCTGCCTTAGGACCATCACCATATCCTTCCTTCCCATGGCAAGACTTGCAATGTTTGCTGTAAAGCGATTTCCCAATGTCCAGATCCGCTTTTGGGTCGGTTGGGTTCTTCATACTTATATATTTTTCCGGTACTACCCATTTATCCTGAACATAGGAAGTAAATGAATAAAGGGTAAAAGTAACTACCCCAAGGATCAATACTAATTTTAGTGTTTTCATGTTTGTTTAAATTACGATTTAGATATTTTATAAAGGTTTCGAATTAAATATAAAATAGGACCCCAGGTCGCTACTATCAAAAAGATAGTAAAAATTAGAATAAAATAAGGTGTTTTCCCCCTTGGTCCCCATAAAGTTCTTTCGTTAAATGTTGTATCCTTAATTACAGGAACGCCATAAGGTGCTTCCACAACTGCTTTCACCGTTCCATATTCATCACTGTCCGGATAGACTACTTCTAATGTCAATTGACCGTCAATCCCCGGAATACCGTATTCTACAGGAACAATTACTGTGCCATTCTCATCCGTGTAATTAAATTCTTCACCTATCCTTAATGGGTTTATAAGTCTTTTAACTTGTACTCTAAGGGACTGTTCTGCAATAGGCTCATTTAAGAAAACATCGGTTAGAATAGCCTGGATGTAATTGATACTATCTTTAGTGAATAGCGTGGTAGCTATTTTGGCATCTTTGAACTCAACAGTTTTAGAAGCTCGCTTATAAAGATCATTTCCGTTAAATCCAATTCCCAGCGTATAGGTATTGGAAGAATCGGCCTTAATTTCTTTTAAAGAAGGTAATAAGAACCTGCTTTTCCCATTCATATTTGTCTTAGTAGTGCCTAAGGGAAATTCTTCTTCCTCAAATTCATAATAGACCTCCAAAGAAATGTCTGGAACATCTGTCATTTGGCCATCGATACGCGCTATGGCCTTTATGTCCAGATAACTTTGACCGTCCATAACCTTAGTATAGTCTAATTTAAGCCTTACGGCTGTCTTTTCAACTTCTTGAGCGGTTACATTGCCAAAGAATACAGGAAGTATAAAGATACCCAGATAAAAAACCCATACCGGAATTATGTTGGCGGTTCTTCTCATGACAGGAGCTTTTTTGTGGTTTCTGCTGCTTTTTGCTCATCGTAGATCCGTTGAATCGATACTACCGGAAGATAACGAACTAATAAGGTAATGATCAAAAGGGCCATGGCCAGGGTAGCTACGGTTATGGTCCATTCATGCAGGCTGGGAAAATAGGTGCGCCAGGATTCAGGAACGCCTTGTATGGGTAGAAAGGGTTCCAGTAATGTAGGTGTAATTATAATATAACGTTTCCACCAGGATCCAATCACCACAATAATGGCAATGATAAACATAGGTAATGGTTTTCGGCCTTTTTTAAACATAAGAACAATGGTGGGCAAAACCAATCCTACAATCATAACCAACCAGAACAAGGGTGCATAATGGCCAGTAAACAAGGCTTCCAAATGTACGTCTTCCCCTTTCTTTGCCGTAAATTGCGGCATGAGATATTCATTGATGTTAAAGTATATGTATACAAGACAAGCCAATGCAAGCATCTTGCCCATTTTATCAAAATGAAAATCTGTTATATAATCTTCCAGTTTTCTCCTTTTTCGAACTAAATAAATTACAGCAATTAGAGCCCCAATACCTGCGACAAAAGCTCCGGAAATAAAATAGGGAGCAAAATTGGTGCTGTCCCATCCTGTTCTGTAGGTGGTTGAAAATAGCCAGGCATCAATAGTTTGCAATAAGATCCCCGATAATAATATAAGGATAGAAACAACCCTAATAGATTTTGTTTGCAGGGATTTTTGAGCGGCGCTTCCTGTCCATTTCAGTGAAAGAATCCCATACAATTTGCTTAGCCTGGGTTTTGTTTTTGCAAAATAATTTTTCAGGATCGCAAAATCTGGGAGCAATGGGAAATATAGTAACAACAGGCTAATTACAATAAATGTGGGAATAATAATAATATCCCAGGTAATAGGTGATTGCAATCTTGCGTGTACAAACAAGTTCAGTAATCGGTCTGGCCTTGCCATATCTATAGT
>CBDUON010000154.1:0-5263 GCA_965368835.1 uncultured Eudoraea sp.
CATTGGCTGATGGGGGCATTTTTCACTGCCACCTCTTTTATCGGCATGATAGCCTTAGCCGGTATTATGGTACGTAATTCAGTGCTGCTGATAGATTTTGTTAATCTGCGCCTGGCAGATGGCATCCCTATAAAACAAGCCGTAATTGAGGCCGGTGCTGTTAGGACCACACCTATATTATTAACTGCAGGCACCGTAGTTATTGGGGCGTTCGTAATTCTATTCGATCCAATTTTTCAAGGTTTGGCAATTTCTCTGATGGGCGGAACCATTGTCTCCACAATACTCACATTGCTGGTAGTGCCTTTGGTATATTATATGATTGAACGCAAGAATTATCCGGAAGCAGGGGTTGAAATTAAAGAGTAAAAAACAAAAAATAACAACTAGTCCATCGATTTAAAAATCTAAGAAATGAAACTATTAATCGTTACGGTCGTAGAAGAATTTGAAAGTGAAATACTGCGACTCTTTAAAAAAGCCAATATTGAAAGTTTTAGTGAAGGACATATAGATGGGTATAAAAATACTACCTCAATGGTGCGTACGGCCAGCTGGTTCCCAAGCGAAAAAGGCGGGGTAGAATCCAGTTTATTTTTCTCCTTTACCCAGGAGACAAATATTGATCTGCTTTTTAAGCTTATTGAAGAATTCAACCAAAACCTGGAAACCAATAATCCAATAAAAGCGATCGTAGTTCCTATAGAAAGATCCATTTAAATAAAATATCATGAAAAACAGAATAGTACGGGCCGTTGCCGGTTCCTTTATACTCATCAGCCTCTTATTAGCCATTTATCACAATATACATTGGCTTTGGTTTACTGCGTTTGTAGGTGTCAACCTTTTGCAATCTTCCATAACAAAGTGGTGTTTGATGGACGATATCCTCAATAAAATGGGAATAAAAGACTGAGAAATTTTACAGCCCTCAAAAAGGTAAATAAACAATCGGGATACTAAACTTACGTAACTTCAAGATCTAACTCATCTATCAAATTTGCCACCAGGGCTGTCCATCCTGTCTGATGGGAGGCACCTACTCCCCTTCCGTTATCTCCGTGAAAATATTCGTAAAAGAGAATAAGGTCCTTAAATTCTTCTTTTTGATACACTTCTTTATGCAACACATTTACTGCCCGGTTCCCATCAGAATCCCTTTCAAAAATGCGGATAAGGCATTTACTAAGTTCCTTGCTGATCTGCATCAGATTTAATTTTTTCTTTGCTCCGGTTGGAAACTCAAAAGTTAACTCATCCCCACAATACCGATAGTACTCCTGAAGGGCCTGAATAAATAAATAATTCATGGGAAACCAAACCGGACCTCTCCAATTAGAATTTCCGCCAAACATCCCTGAACTCGACTCAGCCGGTTCATAATTTATGCTGAAGGTCGTATCATCAATAGTTAAAGAATAAGGTTTTTCATGTGTTTTGGACAAGGATCGTATGCCGTAAGGGCTTAGGAATTCCTTTTCATCCAATAAAACCTTTATCAGTACCCGCATCCTGTCTTTTGGAACTAAGGATAATAAGAGATCATCTCCATCTGCAAATTCCTGGATCACAGGATATTTTAAAGTTTTCATACGATGTTTTTTAAACCAAACAACGCTTTTTGCAAATTCCGGAAGTTGTTTTAAAGTTTCCTTTTTTATACACAGGACAGCCACCAAGGACAACATTCCAGCAATAGATCTCACTTTAATAGGAGCAAAACGGCCATCAGGAAGAATTAATTTATCATAAAAGAAGCCCTCTTCTTCATCCCAGGTTCCTTCATATTCAATGCTCATCTTGTTTAAAGCTTCCGCAATAAAGACAAAATGTCCGAAATATTTAATGGCCATGTCTACATATGAATCGTCTTCCAAAGCCAGTTCCAGACTAATTTCCAGCATGTTCAGGCAATACAGGGCCATCCAGGCTGTACCATCTACCTGTTCAAGAATTCCATTCCCGGGGATCCCGGTGCTACGATCAAAGACGCCAATGTTATCTAATCCTAAAAAGCCTCCTTCAAACACATTGTTTTGCCTGCTATCTAATCTATTTACCCACCAGGTAAAATTAATGGCCAGTTTGTTAAACATGCGTTTCAGGAATTTGGTATCACCCCTGCCGGTATTTTTACGTTCCAATTGAAAAACATTCAGGGCAGCCCACGCTTGTACCGGAGGATTTACATCACTAAATGACCATTCATAAGCGGGTATTTGCCCATTAGGTGCCATATACCACTCCTTTGTAAAAAGCAAGAGCTGTTCTTTCGCAAAATGAGGATCTATTACTGCCATTGTGGTACAATGAAAGGCAGAATCCCAGGCAGCGTACCAGGGATACTCCCAATTATCTGGCATCAATAAAATATCATGATTCCGCAGTGTCTTCCAATTTACATTTCGTCCATTCCATCTTTCAGGAGGGGGCGGATTCTCTTTCACATCCCCTTTTAACCAGGTTTCTACATCGTAGTTATAGTACTGCTTAGACCATAATAAACCGGCAAGAGCGTGTTTTTGGATCGCTTTTTTATCTGGATCTTCACTGGAACCTTTGTCCTCATAAAATTCTATACATTCTTCCATTCTTTTATTAAGGAGCCTATCGAAAGACGCATCGAATGGAGCTTTTATGGTTTTATTAGATAATCGTAGTCGAAAACTACACTCTTCTCCAGGTGAAAGTGTACGCTGAAACACAGGAGCAAATTTGGTCCCTGAATCTCTCTGAGTAGGTAAATCAAATTTTTTACTTAAGAGTGCCTTATGGAATAAATCTTTTTTAAAAGGATGGTCATTTGTATCATTATAAACGACTTCTCTGTTGGTTTCATTTTCGGTAAAAAAGTAATGATCTGGCTGTTCAAAATAAAAATTATAGTTGCCTACATAGTTGTGTTCTAAACTAACGGAGCTCACTCCTTTTGAATTCACTTTCTTTATAACCGGCTTTTCCGGCATCCCAACAAAACTCCAGAGATTTCGAAACCACAAAGTAGGCAAAAGCCAAATAGGCGACGCATTATCGCCTCTATTTTGGATCGTAATTTTAATAAGCATATCCTCCTCATCTGCCTTTGCATACTCGGTAGTGACATCAAAATAGGCATTGTCTTTAAATACGCCTGTATCCAAAAGTTCGTATTCTAATTCATTCTTGCCTCTTTTTTTATTTTCTTCTACCAACTCAGTATAGGGAAATGCTTTATGAGGATATTTATAAAGGTGTTTCATATAGGAATGAGTGGGGGTATTCTCCAGATAGTAATACAATTCCTTAACATCCTCCCCATGGTTCCCGCGAGGTCCGGATAAACCAAAAAGCCGTTCTTTAATAATAGGATCGTTCCCATTCCATAGAGCTATTCCAAAGCATATATTACAATACCGGTCCGATATCCCTGCAATGGCATCTTCGCCCCAGCGATAGGCTCTGCTTCTTGCGTGTTCATGAGGGAAGTAATTCCATGCATCGCCATTGGCACTGTAATCTTCGCGAACAGTACCCCATTGTCTTGCTGCCAAATATGGACCCCATTTGAGCCAGTCTTTTTTCCCTGAATCTTTTTCTTCTAACCGTTGCTGTTCCTTGTTCATAGTTAAACCGTTATTCTGTTTCCTGTACACCTTCTTTCTTATTATTACTCCTTTTATAAGGTCTGATAATAAGTCCTAAGGGTCTATCATAGGTAAAATAATTAACCATCCAATCGAAAAAAGCTACGATCTTATTTCTAAAGCCTACGAGCGACATGATATGGACAAACATCCATACCAACCAGGCAAAGGTTCCCTGAAATTTCCACACTTTGAGGTCCACAACAGCCTTTCTTCGCCCAATTGTAGCCATGACCCCATTGTCTGAATAGTCAAATGCCTTCATTGACTCATCTTTCGTTAATCGCAAAATATTTTTTGCCAACAGCTTGCCCTGTTGTTGTGCTACAGGAGCCAGCATCGGTAATCCTTTTGGTTCTTCAGGGGTTATATGGGCGGCTACATCCCCTATGGCAAAAATTCTGTCAACACCTTTCACTGCATTGAATTCATTAACCGCTATCCTATTACCTCCAATGATCGCATCCTCTGGTAATCCCTTTATAGGTGCCCCTTTTACACCTGCTGTCCAAATAACGGTATCTGTCCTGAAGCATGAGTTGTCCTCTAAAGTTATCTTAGAACCATCATAGGCATGCACCCTTGCATTGAGGAAGACATTGATCCCTAATTGCTTTAAATACGTAAGGGATTTGGCCGAAGCTTCTTCAGACATGGCTGCCAATAATTTGGGAGCAGCTTCGTACAGATTAATACTCATTTTGGAAAGGTCGAGCTCAGGAAAATCCTTAGGGAGCACATAGCGTTTCATTTCAGCTAACGCCCCGGCGAGTTCTATCCCGGCGGGCCCTCCCCCTACTATGGCGATATTCGTAATTTCTTCCAGAGGCTCATCTCCTTCATTGGCCAGGGCCTTCTCCAGGTTTTGAAAAATATAACTCCTTAAATTAAGGGCTTCCGGAATAGATTTCAAGGTCAGTAATTGATCCTTAACAGGCTCGAAATTAAAATAATTGTTTTGACTCCCTGTAGCGATCACCAGATAATCGTACCTTATTTCACCTATGCTGGTAAGCAGTTTTTTTTCTGATGGCTTAACTTCCTGAACCTCCGCCATTCGGAATGTCACATTCCTGTTGCGCCTGAAGATTCTTCGTACCGGATACGCAATACTTCCTGGTTCCAGGCCTCCGGTTGCTACCTGGTACATAAGGGGTTGAAAATTATGATAGTTATGCTGGTCGATCAGCAATACCTCTATTGGTTTATTCCTCAGGACTTTTGCCAGTTCAATACCGCCAAAACCTGCACCTATAATCACAATTTTTGAAATCTCATTTGCCATTTACACTTTTCTTAAGATCAGCAATTCAATATCCGTAAGGATCATTTAGATCTTGAATTTAAAACTGCTCCAACCTACAGTAAATATAATTTATATAAGAACTTATGACATAAAAGGCATAAACAATATTCTCATATATTTAATTCTAAGAATTAGGACATCTTCAATATACCCAGGCATTTCCAAAATTTCTTATTTTTCAATTTTATACTTACATTGAAGCTTCTTAGTTCTTATCCAAAAAATTATATGATAATAGGAATACTTAAAGAACCGCGTGATAAACGCGTTGCCCTTGTTCCAAATACCTTAAAAAAGTTTAAAGTAACAAATACTGACTTCTGGATCGAAAAAG
>CBDUON010000155.1:0-5256 GCA_965368835.1 uncultured Eudoraea sp.
GGAACATATGCGCTTTTCCTAAATAGGCTTTAGCAGCCCAGGAAGTTGGTCTTCCAACATCTGCCTGGTTCGGTGGTAAGTTATCAATTGCATACTGGAAATCAGCCTCTATCTGGTCCCAAATAGGTCCTGTATTAGGTTGATTAAATTCAGTATTGGCATAGTTTTCCTCTGAGATGTAAGGAATATTTCCAAACATTTTTTGAAGTTCAAAGTTAAAATGACCTCTTAGAAAACGTGCTTCTGCCAGTTGAGAAGAAAAATCTCCTTCAGGAATAGTATTAATCAGGCTAATAACTGCATTGGCCCTGTTAACTCCTGCAAACCTGCCATCCCAAACTGTAAGATAAGGGTTAGCTGCTGTCCAGTCATAGATCTCTAATAAATAAAGATCTGCCTGATCCCCATCAGTACTTCCTTTATGGGCATCATCAGTGATTACATCGGCCCACCAGTTATCACCGGTTACCGCCCAGTCTGCACCGGGTTGGTTGTTACGTATACCATCTAGTGTTGAATATGCTCCAACCAAAAGAAGGTTGACACCTTGTTCATTCTGCAAGGTTGCGTCGCTCAGGGCACCAATAGCAGGTACCTTCGTAAAATCATCGCTACAAGCAATTACGGCAGCGAATAATATTAAATAATAAAAGATTCTCTTTTTCATTTTTTTAGAATTTTGTGTTAATACCAACGGTAAAGATTTGTGCTAATGGGAATACACCTGTATCTACGCCCAAAGATAAGTTATCAAATGAGATTACTTCAGGATCAAATCCACTGTAATCTGTTATTGTAAACAAATTTGTTCCTTGTACATACAGTCTAAGCATATTCATTCCAACCATACCAGCTATATCATCCGGGAAGGTGAATCCTATTTGTAGATTCTTTAATCTCAAAAAGGATGCGTCCTCAACGAAATAAGAGTTAGGCTGCGTTTCTGCATTCTGGATAGTCTGACTCAACGCTGGTAAAGTAGCATTAGTATTAGTCGGTGTCCATGAATCTAGCACTCTGGTGCTTCTGTTTCCATCGAAAAAGGTAGGGAAGTCAGTATAGATCTTCTCATAGTTATAGGCATCATTTCCTTGAGACCCGGAGAAGAATAATGACATATCAAATCCTTTATACGATCCACTAAAGTTTAACCCATAAGTGAAATCCGGATGTGGAGTTCCTATATAAGTTCTGTCTCCGTCATCAATGGTTCCGTTTCCGTCTACATCAGCATAGGTAAATCTACCAGTGCTGTCAAAACCAGTTACCTGTCGTCCGTAGAATTCTGAAATAGAACGTCCCTCTTCAGTCCTTGTAACAGCCCCGCCACGAAGGTCGGTTCTACCTACCTGGAAGTCACTGATCAGGTTTTTCACCTCATTTTTATATTTGGAAATGTTGGCATTGATCGAATAATTAAACCCATAAGTGGTTTCATGATTATATCCTATGGCAAGATCAAAACCTGTATTCTGAATATCCCCAAGATTCACCAGTGGTGCAGAAGCATCGATAGCTGTACTGCTAATTAAACTGTTATCTCTTGTGATCAAATCCTGAGTGTCTATGTCATAGACTTCAAAAGAAACACTTAGTGCATCATCAAAAAGTCCAAGATCTATTCCAAAGTTAGTAGTTACACTTGTTTCCCATTTTAAGTTAGGATTCCCAACCTGAGAAAGTATTGCACCCGTAGCAATGGAGCTTCCATTTAAACTATAGTTGGCAAGTGACTCATTCAAATTAGAAATATTGATTGTAGGATTACTCGTGGGCAGGGTTTGATTCCCTAATTGCCCATAAGAAGCTTTTAATCTTAATCTGTTAACAATACCATCTTTTGGGAAAAAGTCTTCATCACTCATTTTCCATCCTAAACTAAACGAAGGAAATGTTTGGCTCTGGTTGTCTCCCAAAAATCTGGAAGACTTATCATTCCTCACGGTAACAGTTGCAAAATATTTCCCCTGGAACGAATAGTTGGCAGTTCCAAAGATGGAGAACAAAGTGTTGCCACCTTCATATGCAAAATCTACGTTGGGAGTACCACTACCATTACTTAGAAGATAAAAATCCGGAGTTTCAAATAAATAGCCATTTCTACTTAATTGTTTTCCCTTACTATTCTCTTCAACGGCCTCAACACCACCTAACACATTTATATTGTGCTCACCAAAAACCTTGGCATATGTAGCAATATTGGTCCAGGTCCAGGAATAATTATTGATATCCTGCTCAAATAAAGTATTTGTAGACAGGGGCTCAATAAATTCTGGATCGAGCGACTGGAATCTTCTTTGGCTAAAGTTTTCAATATTACCACTGATGGTAGTTTTAAACGTTAGGCCTTCATAAAGATTAGCAGATAAGTAAATATCCCCAAATACCCTGAAGATCTTATTGTAGTCATCATCTTGTCTTAAGAGACCTGCTACCGGACTTCTTGTATTACTCAATCCGGGAGCTCCAACACCAGCAAGGTCACCTTCATCGTCATATACAGGTACCAATGGGGTCATCCTAAAGGCATCTTCCACTGTATTTCCGGTAGATTGATTGGAGAATGAAGCGTTTATATGCTCCCCTATAGTTACTTTATCTCCTAATTTAAATTCAGAGTTTAAACGAGTAGTTCCCTGCTTAAATCCGGTTGTTAATAAGATACCGTCCCTATTCAAATAATTGGCAGACAAATAATATTTCCCGGTAGCATTACCATTCGATATAGACATATCAAAACTTTGTGTTTGCGCCGTTTGGGTAATTTCATCTAACCAATCTGTTCCGTTTGGTCGTTTTACTGTTGCTGATCTAGGCTCTCTTACAATAGGATCGTAAGATACAACCCTGGAATAGCCTTGTAAGGTTGTTGGTATAACCGGTGAAGCTCCACTTCCATATTGCGGATGTGTTACAACGGCACCGTCATTCGCCAAACTCTGGAAGATCATATTTCCATGTTGTTGTGCATTTAATAAACTAGGCACATTGGTTGCGTTAGATACACCTGTGTAAACATTTACAGAGATTTCTGGTTCTGCCTGGTTGTATCCACCACCCTTAGTAGTTATGATAACAACCCCGTTAGAAGCCCTCGCCCCATAAATAGCTGCTGCACCATCCTTTAAAACGTTTATCTGATCAATGTCACCAGGATTAATACTATTTAAGATAGATCCATTATCAGTTTGAACCCCATCAATAATATATAAGGGATTGGTGTTGTTACTTGTACCAAAACCTCTGATTACGATCTTTGGAGCAGATCCCGGACTACCGCTATTGGTAACCGTTACACCAGTTACACGTCCTTCCAATGCTTCTGCAGCATTAATCAGAGGTGCTTTTGTTGCCTCACTTACATCAACAGAAGCAACAGAACCTGTAATGTCACCCCTTGTCTGAGTGGCATATCCTGTTACAACTACTTCAGATAATTGGCTGGCATCTTCGGCCATTTGCACGTTAATAGTGCTCTGACCATTTACTGCTACTTCCTGCTTTGCAAAACCGATATAGCTAAAAACCAATACGGCATTTGCATCGGCTGTGATGGTATAGTTGCCATCAAAATCGGTCTGAGTTCCATTGGTGGTACCCTTTACCAATACATTGGCTCCTGGCAGAGGACCTCCCATATCATCCGTTACTGTACCAGTAATGGTTGATTGAACATTTTCTTTGTTAATCTTGTCCGGATCAACGTTCACATTGGCAAAAGCCAAGGACCCCGACAGAAATAGAAGCAAAGAAAAAGCCCCGACTGCAGTTGAATTGGCTCGTACCTTCCACTTTCTGGGATTTAGCACAAGCTGAGTAATTTTTCGAATCATAATCGTTTCTCGTTAAGTTAGTTAATGAAGATTCCCTCAAGTATTTTAAGAACTCTTATGCGCAAACGTTTGCGATAAAGTGTTAAATACTTTAAGAATAAGAGATAATATTACTAAAAATATGTGAAAATCAAATTAGGATTATTATTTTTTTTTAATGAAAATTAAAATAACACGATTCTTATTGAGGATGTAATAATCAATTATTTTTCAGTAGTTCTGATTAAATTAAATCTACTAGACATTTAGTTCTGCTAATTAATCTGAATTATTCATTATAATTTTTAACTTGTAGAACTATCCAAATAAATTTCTATGCAAATAAAAGAATCCGCGGTTCAGTACGATGCAATTATTGTAGGTTCTGGTGCCGGAGGTGGGATGTCTGCTAAAGTTTTGGCAGATGCCGGTCTTAAAATTGCGATCGTAGAAGCCGGACCCTATTTTGACCCGGCAGATCCAAAACAAATGACACAACTAAAATGGCCCTATGAATCACCGCGAAGAGGTGCCGGTACTTCACGTGTATTTGGGGAGTTCGACATGGCCTATGGCGGATGGGAAATTGAAGGAGAGCCCTATACCCAAAAAGATGGCACCAATTTCAATTGGTTTCGTTCCCATATGTTGGGGGGTAGAACTAATCACTGGGGCAGAATATCACTTCGTTTTGGCCCAAAGGATTTTAAGCATAAAGATGTAGATGGTCTAGGGGACAACTGGCCCATTGGATATGAAGATGTTAAACCGTATTACGATAAAGTAGATAAGCTTATTGGGGTTTTCGGGACCAATGAAGGTCTGCCCAATGATCCGGACGGATTTTTCCTTCCCCCGCCAAAACCAAGACTTCATGAGCTCTTCTATATTAAAGGTGCCAGGCAATTAAATATACCAGTGATCCCTTCACGGATGTCTATGCTCACCAAAAAGATCAATAATGAAAGAGGGGTCTGTTTTTATTGCGGACAATGTTCCAGAGCATGCCAGGTCTATGCCGATTTTTCCTCAGGGTCTTGTCTGATCTTCCCCGCTCAGAAAAGTGGCGGTCAAATAGACCTCTTTGTAAATTCTGTGGTTCGTGAGGTTACTACCAATGAGGAAGGTAAGGCAACCGGGGTATCCTATATTAATAAGGATGACAGAAAAGAATATAAATTAAAAGGCAAAGTGGTTGTATTGGCCGCCTCTGCATGTAGTTCGGCACGCATCCTCCTTAATTCAAAAAGTAAACAGCACCCAAATGGGCTGGGGAATAGCAGTAATATGGTAGGGAAGTACCTGCACGATTCCACGGGTAGCAGCAGGGCCGGTTTTATACCCGGACTTATGAACCGCAAGATGTACAATGAAGATGGGGTAGGCGGTATGCATGTATATACGCCATGGTGGTTAGATAATAAAAACCTCGATTTCCCACGCG
>CBDUON010000156.1:0-5242 GCA_965368835.1 uncultured Eudoraea sp.
AAAAGATCACCGTCCAAATCACTTTTTAAAAGCCATTGTTGATTTTCAATATGCAGGGATTATAGTAGCGAGGTAAGAAGATAGACTCTTTTTTATAAGTCATCGCATATTATTTCTTAGATTTATGCTCAACCTACTGCATTGTGAAATACCCCATTTTCATTTTATTGGGAATTATCCCCTTGTTACTAACGAGCCAGACCTTTGAGATCTCTGGTATTGTTAAGGATGCGGAAGGTGAGCCACTGCCATACTCCAACGTTATCTTGTTGCAGGTATCAGACAGTTTGCAGGTAAAAGGTATTTCCGCAGATGAAAATGGCCGTTTTTCCATCACCAATATAACTCCGGACACCTATTATTTACAGGCCGCCTATTTTGGGTACACTTCGGTCCTGGTCCCTTTGGATGTAAGGCGAAACATTGAAATTGGGGCTATCGTCCTTGAACCGGATAGTGAATGGTTAGACGCTGTGCTGGTAACAGGAACGAGACCGGTTATTGAGCGCCTGGCAGACCGTATTGTCTTTACCGTAGAGAATACGGTGGTTAGTGAAGGCAGCGCCTTCGATATTTTGCGAAAATCTCCTGGAGTGATTGTATCTCAGGATAATCTGGAAATACGGGGGCAACAGGCCACGGTGTATCTTAACAACCGAAAGGTGCAGTTATCTCAGGATGAGATCAAGGAGTTTCTCAGAGGGCTTTCAGGGAATATGATAGCTGCGGTAGAGGTAATTCCCAACCCTCCTGCGAGTTATGAGGCAGAAGGCGGTCCTATTCTTAATATCAGGACCACAACCAATATTGCTCCTGGCTACAAGGGAAGTATAAGAGGACAGGCAGAACAGGCTGTCTTCCCTAAATACAGCTTTGGGACAGGCCATTATTTTAAAAGTGAGACGTTCAGTTTTTTTGCCAATTATACCATCAGCCCCAGAAAGGAATTTGCGAAGTCTGAAAGCCAGATACATTTCATTGAACCGCTGAATACTGTTTTTGCCAATTGGGATACTGATTACGACAGAACAGAACGGTCCCTGGCACAACAGGCCACTGTGATCCTGGATTTTAATCCTTCAAAACGCCACCTTGTTAACCTTACATCCAACATGAGTATTTCTCCAAATAAGAGGATACTAAATGAGGTTGATACAGAAATGAGAAATGGGCAGGGACAACTAGATTCAACACTTCAAAACATAAGTAATCTTAACGAAGATCTGCTCAATATATCGGCAGACCTTAGTTATGAGTACCGCTTAAAAAAACAAGGGGCTTTTCTAAAGGCCAATGCCCATTATACTTATTACGATCTTTCTCGCCAGCAGTCAGGATCCAGTGATTATTTTGATACCTCCGGACAATTTTTAAGAAACTTTATGTTCTCTACAGATGCACTCCAGGACATCAACATTTATACAGGGCAGATAGATTATTACACCCCTCTTAAAGCAGGTAATTTTGAAACCGGGGTCAGGGGGTCCTTAATTAAGTCGAAAAGTGGAATTGATTATCTGGATGTTAACAATACTGAGCCTCCATTTAATATTGCGCTCACAGACCGGTTCAATTATGATGAAAAGGTAGGGGCCCTGTATGCGAGCATTTACAATGATTGGGGAGCATGGTCCCTTAAGCTGGGGCTCAGGGGAGAACAAACCAGAGTAGACGCCCGTTCTGAAACCCTGGACCAGATTAATACCCAAGATTATTTTGAATTATTCCCTTCGTTTTTCCTTAGCCGAAGCCTGGGGAAAGAGAGCAGCTTTACCTTAGATTACAGCCGGAAACTTTCCCGTCCAAAATACTCAGACCTCAACCCCTTTCGGTATTTCCTCAATGAAAATGATTTTGACGAAGGCAACCCCAACCTGGTGCCTAATTTCAGTCATAATTTTAATTTAAATGTCACCATCAAGGACACCTATTTCTTTGATGTCTATTATCGGGATAATGGCAACTATATTAGCAGGATCACTTTTCAGGACAATCAGAACCAGAACCTGAGAGAGATAAAACAAAATGTGCTGGGAAGCTATTCGTATGGTTTAGACTTTACGCTAGCCACATCCCTTGCACCTGGTTGGTATGTGTACTTCTACAATTCCCTGTTTTATGAAGATGAGACCTTTTTGGCAGTAGAAAGTGCTATTGAAAGCTATACGAACAAGGTAACAGGATATTACGGAAACCTGAGCAACAGCTTTATACTTTCCAAAGACGGGAGCTGGAAAGCCGATGCAACCTTCACCTATATGAGTGGATTTTTATTAGGCTCCTTTCAGGTGTCTGAAATGATCAGCTTATCTGCAGGCTTGCGAAAATCTCTTTGGGATAACAGGGCTGTGCTTTCAGTTACAGCCGAAGACTTGCTTGGGCGTGCAAATCCCAGGTTAGTTTCCCGTTATGCAAACCAGGATAACTCCTATTTTTATCGGGCAGAAACGCAGTTTGTGAGACTTAGTTTTACCTATAACTTTGGAAATTTTAGGCTAAGGAATACGAATAACGATATCCAGAAAAGTGAATTACAACGTCTTGATAACGAGTAAATTCGTTGTTATTCCTTCTTTATTTATAATTTTGCCGCTTTGGAGATATTCATATGCCACAAATAGGAGACATACAATTACCAGATTTTCCGCTTTTACTTGCCCCTATGGAGGATGTTAGCGATCCCCCTTTCCGTGCCTTGTGCAAGGAACAGGGTGCCGATGTGGTCTATACAGAATTTATCTCTTCCGAAGGCCTTATCCGCGATGCCGCCAAAAGCGTCATGAAGCTGGATATCTATGAAAAAGAACGCCCGGTAGGCATACAGATCTTTGGGGCCAATCTGGATTCCATGCTGCAATCTGTAGAGATCGTGGAAAAATCTAATCCGGATATTATTGATATCAACTTTGGCTGCCCGGTAAAAAAGGTGGTCTGCAAAGGGGCCGGAGCCGGTATTTTAAAAGATATAGACAAGATGGTCTCTCTCACCAAAGCCATGGTAGAGCACACCAAATTGCCGGTTACCGTAAAAACCCGACTAGGTTGGGACCAGGATTCCATCAAGATCGTTGAGGTGGCAGAACGCCTTCAAGATGTGGGGTGTAAGGCTATCGCTATTCACGGGAGAACCCGGGTGCAGATGTATAAGGGGAGTGCCAATTGGGCTCCAATAGCCGAAGTAAAGAACAATCCCAGAATGCATATCCCCGTATTTGGAAATGGAGATGTTAATAGTCCGGAAGATGCTAAAAGAATGCGCGATGACTACGGTCTGGACGGTGCCATGATTGGTAGGGCCAGCATTGGCTACCCCTGGTTCTTTAAGGAGGTAAAGCATTATTTTAAAACGGGAACACATCTGGAGCCGCCCACCATGGAAGAACGGGTAGATGCCGCACGCAGACATTTACAAATGGCGATAGATTGGAAGGGGGATAAACTCGGAGTATTTGAGACACGTAGACATTACACCAATTACTTTAAGGGCATCCCTAATTTTAAGGAATTACGTCTTAAAATGGTAACCAGTGATGAGGCTGTGGATGTATTTGCTGCCTTTGATGAGGCCCTTGAGACCTTTGGGGATTATCAATTTGCTTAGGCAGATAAAAGCTTCTTATTTACCCTGCTACTGGCTATTTTAGAGGCCAAGACCCCCAGGATCAAAATAGTTCCCAGCACAATCAACACATTGATCCAGTTGTATTCTACCGGATAGGAGAGCGAAGGCGTTATTTTAAGCCATCCAAACAGTAATTGGGACCAGATCAGTATAGAGGCGAGGAAGACCCCTAAGAGGCCACCCAAACCGGTCACCAAAAGGCCTTGAATAAAATAAATACGCCGTATTTCCTTTACGGTGGTGCCCAGGCTGTAGAGGGTTCTGGAATTCTGTTGTTTATCTAAGATCATCATTATGATGGCCCCCACTACATTAAAGAGAGCAATGATCAGTACCAGGGTAAAGATGAGGTAGGTGGCCAGGTTTTCTGTGTTTAGCATTTTGTAGAGGGTGCTGTTCTGTTCCTGCCGGTCTTTTAGGATCACTTTGTCACCCAGCACAGCGGCGATATTGGCTCTTACTTCTGTAATATCTGCAGTTGGATTTAGTTCAAAATTAATGGCAGAGATCTCATTGTTTTGTCTTTCTAACAAGGCCTGCACCAGGGGCAGGTTGGCAAAAACGTATTTCTTATCCAGGTTTTCTTCTACCGCATAGACCCCACTCATGACTAATGATAATTCATTATAGGGTTTAGATTGTATGGAAGGAGAGCCTTTCCCCGGTTTAGGGGCCAGCACTATAAGGGGATTGCGATAATCATTGATGGTGAGTCCCAGCATATTGGCGATGCCAAGACCAATGACGCCCTGTTGGTCACTCACATCCCATTGCCCCCAATAGATGGCACTATCTATATGGGTGGCCAAAGCGTAGGAGGTATCAACGCCTTTTATAAAAGCAACATGACTCTTTTGTTTATGGGTGAGGTAGACCCGTTCTTCCAGCTCTTTTGAATAGGAGGCAATACCCGGAATGTCTTGTAATTTTTGTTCTGTTGCAGGAAGAAGGCTAAAGTATTTTCCTGTTTGCGGTTCTGCTTTCAGGCTGGGATCAAAGGTCTCGCTAAAGGAAAGGCTGAAGGTTTTAAGACCGGCGAAGCCAGATAGCACAATAAACAAAGCTGCGGCGCCAATAACAATGACTAAAAAAGTGATAAAATTGATGATATTTACCGCATTCTGGCTGCTCTTAGAGCGCACATACCTTTTGGCAATGTAGAATGGGAAATTCAAGTTTGGTATATTTTATTAGGTTTTCTTTCTTTTTGGCAGCAGGTCCGGGTTTTCTATAGGGTTGTCTCCTTTTTTTAAGGATTTTTCTATCCCGTCTATATATTCCAGGGAATCATCGAGAAAGAAAGAAAGTTCTGGCATACGGCGCAACTGGTGGCGTGTACGCTGGGCAAGGGCATGTTTAATTTGTGGCTGTTGCGCCTTCATTCCTTCAATTAATTCGGCTCCTTTGGAATTGGGAAACACACTTACATAGACCCTGGCAATAGATAGGTCTGTAGTGACCGTTACCTTGGAAATAGAAATAAGCGTGCCCTGCATACCTCCGTCTGTGGCGGCACGTTGCAGGATGTCTGCCAGATCTTTTTGGATGACCCCTCCTATTTTTTTCTGTCGTTGCGTTTCCATGGGGCAAAAATACGTAGAATAATATGTAAATTCGAAG
>CBDUON010000157.1:0-5237 GCA_965368835.1 uncultured Eudoraea sp.
GCATAGCCCACCGCTACATTTGGGTCTGGAGTTGCAAGTAACCAATTAGGAACTATGTCGGCTGTGGCGGCCATCATCTTGGTGGCGATCTGATTCAGGATCTGTCCCTTATAGGGAATGCCTTTGGGCATTACTACGTCGAAAGCTGAAAGTCTGTCTGTAGCGATCATCACCAAAAGATCATTTTTCAGGGTGTAAACTTCCCTGACCTTTCCCTTATAGACCTTTTGCTGTCCCGGAAAATTAAAATTAGTGCTGGTTATGGTTTGGCTCATGCAGTCCTTAGTTCTGATGCTCAATATTTCTGTAGGCCTCTATCACCTTTTTTACTAATTTATGTCTAATAACATCCTTATCATCCAAATAGATCATTTGTATCCCTTCAACATTATTTAATATTAACAGGGCCTCTTTGAGTCCGGAAATCACCCTTCTAGGAAGGTCTATTTGCCCAGGGTCTCCCGTAAGCAAGAATTTAGCATCCTTTCCCATTCTGGTTAAAAACATTTTCATTTGAGCGTGCGTTGTATTCTGGGCTTCATCCAGGATCACAAAGGCATGATCCAGGGTTCTGCCCCGCATAAATGCCATTGGAGCTATCTGAATAGTCCCATTCTCTATGTATTGTGCCAGCTTTTCACTGGGAATCATATCTCGTAACGCATCATAAAGTGGCTGCATATAGGGATCTAACTTTTCCTTTAGATCTCCGGGCAGGAAACCCAGGTTCTCCCCTGCTTCAACTGCCGGTCTTGTCAAAATGATCCTTTTAACTTCTTTATTCTTTAAGGCCCTAACCGCAAGGGCTACCCCCGTATAAGTTTTTCCGGTTCCTGCCGGACCAATGGCAAAGACCATATCATTATTAGCCACGGCATCTACCAATCTGCGTTGATTTACCGTTTGTGCTTTTATATATCTTCCATTTACTCCATGCACCAGGATCTCATTGCTTTGATCCGGGGAAGCATAGTCTTCCTTGTCATTACTGGTTAAAACCCGCTCAATAACATTTTCATCGAGCTTGTTATACTTGGTAAAGTGAGCTGTAAGCATATGAAAGCGCTTGTCAAACTCATCTAAAAGCTTATCATCACCAAATACTTTGATCTTACTGCCTCTGGCTACGATCTTGAGTTTTGGAAAATATTTTTTTAGAAGATCAATATGTTCATTCTGGTGTCCAAAAAATTCTCTTGGACTAATTTCTGTGAGTTCTAGTATGAGTTCGTTCAAAGAAGTTACGAGTTATATGGATGGGATGAATATAAATTTCGAAACGCTGATTTTTTGTTTAATTTTGACACACAAACTTAAGAATAAAACAGTTTGAAACCCCAAAAAAATATCAACAGTCTTTCATGGCGATCATAACATTAACTACGGATTTTGGACATAAAGACCATTTTGTAGGGGCCATTAAAGGAACCATCTATAGTGAATTACCAGATGCCAGAATTGTTGATATTTCACATTCCATAAGCCCCTTCAACATTCAGGAGTGTGCATATATTTTAAAAAACTCCTATAAAGCCTTCCCAAAAGGTACTATTCATATAGTGGGTGTAGACGCGGAAAGCACCGCAGAGAATCAGCATCTGGCGGTATACATAGATGGCCATTACTTTATCCTGGCCAACAATGGAGTAAGCAGTCTTATCACTTCAGAAATAAAACCAGACAAGGTAGTAGAATTAAAAATTCCTACTCCGCATCCGGGAGCTTTTCCCGTTTTGGAGGTCTTTGTGAAGGTTGCCTGCCATATAGCCCGTGGTGGTACTCTGGAAGTAGTTGGCAAAAAATTCGATGCCCTAAAAGAACTTAAAGAATTTGCCCCCAGAATCACCAATGATGGTGATACCATTGTTGGAAGTGTCATCTATATTGATAACTATGGGAATGTGGTCACTAATATTCAAAAGAGCCTTTTTAATGCATATCGCAAGGGGCGTAACTTTGAGATGCTGGCCAGAAATAAGAAGATAACCAGGATAGTGAATAATTACAGTGAGATCATAGATTTTGATCTGGAGAAGCAGCAGCGCAAAGGTCCGGGTGATCTGCTGGCATTGTTTAATTCTGCCAATTATATTGAACTGGCTATCTATAAAAGCGATCCAAACACCGTTGGAAGTGCCTCTTCCTTATTAGGACTAGACTATAGAGATACCGTTATTATAAACTTTACATAAATGATAGTTCGCATCGTAAAACTCAACTTTAAAATCGAAAATATTCTTAGTTTTGAGAGCATATTTGAAGAAACCAAAGAAGTCATTAGAGGATATGACGGATGCTCGTTACTGGAGCTATATCAGGATGTCAATGACGCCTCAATCTTTTTTACCTACAGTCATTGGGAATCGGAAGAACACTTGGAGGCCTATAAAAATTCTGACTTTTTTAAAGAGGTTTGGGGTCGTACTAAATTATTGTTTGATGATAAGCCACAGGCCTGGAGCGTTCAAAAAATACACAGCTTAAACTAATAATATGCTTGCTATTTTTAAAAGAGAGATCACCTCCTTTTTTACCACCGCAACGGGAATCTTAGCCTTGGGCTTGTTTTTAGCCATCAATGGACTGCTCCTGTGGGTATTTAAGGGCCCCTATAATGTGTTCGATTACGGATTTGCAGATCTGTCGGCCTTTTTTATGCTATCTCCCTTTATTTTTCTATTTCTTATTCCCGCCTTAAGTATGAAGAGTTTTTCGGATGAAAAGAAATCGGGCACGCTGGAGTTACTGCTGATGAAACCCATAAGTCCATGGGAATTGGTTTTAGGTAAGTTTTTTGGGATCATGGTACTGGGGATTATCGCTTTGGCACCCACCCTGGTCTACGTTTGGTGTATTTCCGTTTTAGGGACCGAAACCGGAAATTTTGATATTGGTCTGGTAATGGGAGCATATATTGGGATGATCTTATTGCTTACGGCATATACCGGAATTGGCCTCTTTGCTTCTACCCTATCCGAAAATCAGATCGTTGCCTTCCTTTTTGCAATATTACTCTCTTTATTTGCTTATCTGGGCTTTGAAGCTATCTCTGGATTGCTCTTAGATGGCGGATTTTCTCTGTTTGTTGAAAATTTAGGAATGCAGGCGCATTATGAGCGTATGGGACGTGGGATCATTGATACCCGCGATGTGATCTACTTCATATCTCTGGCCGTATTTTTTCTCTTTCTTTCTGTAACCCGATTAAAACAACGTGCATAAAGTGAAAAATAGGGTCTTTCGAAATATCGTGCTTGGGTTAGGACTTTTCATCCTTTTAAACCTTCTGGCATCCTACTTCTATCTTCGTTTCGATCTTACGGAGGACAATAGATTTACCTTGTCTGATGCAACAGAGACAGTGATCCAGAAGTTTGAAGCACCTGTCATCATTGATGTCTTGCTGGAAGGCGACCTTCCTGCAGAGTTTCAAAGACTTAGAATAGAGACCGAACAACTTTTGGAGAATATTTCCAATAAGAACGCCAACATCAAATACAATTTTGATGACCCCATGGAAGATGATTCACAGGCAGAGGCAACATTGGCACAACTTCAGAGCATCGGTCTTACTCCGGCAAATGTGACCACTGAAAATGAAGGGAAGGTTTCACAAGAGTTAGTATTTCCGTGGGCCATGGTAACTCATAAAGACAAAACTGTTAGAGTAGCCCTTCTTAAAAACAAATTAGGAGCCAGTACGGAAGACAGGATCAACAATTCAGTTCAAAACCTGGAATATGCCTTTGCAGATGCCTTCACCAAATTAGGGATCAGGGAAAAGAAACGAATTGCGGTTATTAAAGGAAATGGGGAACTAGAAGATATGTATCTGGCTGACATATTAGGATCGCTGCGGGAATATTACAACCTGGGTGCCATAACCCTCGATTCTGTGGAAACTAACCCACAGAATGTATTAGATCAGCTTAAAACTTATGATCTGGCCTTGATAGCAAAACCAACTCTTGGCTTTAGTGAGGCCGAAAAATACGTACTGGACCAATTTATAGTACATGGTGGGAAGTCACTTTGGTTGGTGGACCCTGTGATTATTGAACTCGACAGTCTTTTTAACGAGCGTGGAGAGGCATTGGCATTGCCGAGAAATTTAAATCTTGATGATCTGTTCTTTAAATATGGGATCCGAATTAATAAAGTACTTGTGAATGATCTTTATTTTACTCAGATTGTTCTGGCAAATGGCGAAGGAAACAGCTCAGAATACAACCCCCTCCCCTGGTATTACAATCCCATGGTGATATCGAGAAATAACCATCCCATAAACACCAATACAGAAGCCCTGAGATTTCAATTTACAAGTACCATTGATACGTTAAGCAATGCGTATAAAAAGTCGATTCTGGCTTACAGCTCTCCCTTATCCAAGACGGAGGCGCTACCGAAACTCATTAGCTTTAATATTTTGAATTCACCTCCGGACAAAGAGCAATATACAAATGGCAACAAGCCATTAGCGGTTTTGGTTGAAGGTGCATTTAGTTCGGCCTATGTCAACAGAGTTAAGCCCATTACATTAAAAGGAAGTATAGAAAAAGGTCCGGAAAATAAGATGATAGTAATTGCGGACGGGGACCTAATTGCGAATCAATTGCGAAATAACAGGCCATTGGAATTAGGCTATGACAAATGGACAAATAATTACTATGGCAACAAGGAATTCTTGCTGAATTGCGTGAATTACCTTCTTGACGATGCCGGACTTATAAACATTCGAAATAAGACAGTGGCTATTCCTATGTTAGATATAGAAAAAATTGCCTCGCAGAAAACGCTGTGGCAGTTCATAACTATAGGGGTTCCACTCCTTTTTATCGTCATTTTATCGCTGCTTTTTTCATTATGGCGCAAGCGGCGATTTGGCAGATAGATGTTAATAAGTAAGTTTTAAGGAAATAGACAATTAGGATATATTTGTTTTTAGATCTTTTGGTAAGGATTTTTCACAAATTATAGCCGAAAAGAAGGTAGTAAGTGGTTGTTTTTATAGCCTGAAATGTAAAGGATCAAAAGCAAATCACTTATTTCGATGATAACCAAAAAACAGACATTGTGAAATTCATTGTATCGAGTACGTATTTATTAAAGCAACTTCAGGTATTGGGGGGAGTTATCAATAGCAGCAATACCCTGCCCATTCTGGATAATTTTCTCTTCGAATTAAAAAAACGCAAACTCACCGTATCTGCTTCAGATCTGGAAACAACCATGAGTGC
>CBDUON010000158.1:0-5216 GCA_965368835.1 uncultured Eudoraea sp.
CCAATCCTGGGGTGGTATTCTCGCAATGGAATATGCCCTTAAATACCAGGATAATTTAAAAGGCTTAGTGATATCTAATATGATGAGCAGCATTCCTGAATACAACGTGTATGCACAAAATGTATTGGGCCCTCAAATGGATCCTGCTATTTATAAAGAAATAAAAGACATGGAAGAAGCCGAAGATTTCGGGAATCCAAAATATGGTGATTTACTCTTTCAGCATTATTATACAGAGCATGTGCTCCGCATGCCACCAGATGAATGGCCTGAGGCTGTAATGCGTAGTTTAACACACGCTAACAATCAGGTGTATGTACATATGCAGGGATACAGTGAATTTGGGATCACCGGGGACGCTACCCTCAAGAATTGGGACATAAAGGAAAGACTAAAAGAAATTAAAATTCCTACCTTAGTAATTGGTGCCAAATACGATACCATGGATCCTGCTCATATGGAATGGATGTCTAAAGAGGTGGCACATGGACGGTATCTTTACTGCCCCAATGGGAGTCATTTATCTCAATACGACGACCAAAAAACCTACTTCAATGGGGTAATTCAATTTATTGATGATGTGGATAAAAAAACTTTCTAGTTAAGGTGCCGGATCCGGATTCTCATTGTGAATGGCATCTATCTCTTTTAGCAATTCATCCGATAGGTTTAGCTCAATACTGCCAATATTCTCCTTTAATTGTTCCATAGAGGTAGCCCCAATAATAGTACTTGTTAAAAAAGGTCTAGAAGTTACAAATGCCAATGCCATCTGAGGAAGAGAAATTCCGTGTTTATTAGCCAGATCCTGATATTTTTGAGTGGCTTTAAGCGCAATTTCATTGCTGTATCTACCATAGGCCGGGAAGAGTGTAATTCTTGCATTTGGAGGTTTTGCCCCGCCCAGATATTTCCCGCTTAATACGCCAAACCCTAAAGGAGAGTATGCCAAAAGACCTAATTTTTCTCTGATGGAAATTTCGGATAGGCCCACTTCAAAGGATCTGTTTAGCAGGCTGTACGGATTTTGAATGGTGATCATCCTGGGTAAAGTTTTATGTACCTTACTTTCCTCCAAAAAACGCATGGCACCCCAGGGGGTTTCATTAGACAGGCCAACATGGCCTATCTTACCTTCTTTGACCAGTTCCCTGAGCGTTTCCAAAACCTGATGAATATTATCTTGCCAGAAATCAGATAGATCGTGGGAATATGAACGTTTACCGAAATAATTAGTGGACCGTTCCGGCCAATGTAGTTGGTACAAATCTATATGATCTGTTTGCAGTCGTTCCAAACTACCATTCACCGCCTCAATCAGCGACTCTTTTTTAAATCCTGTACTTCGTATAAACTTTGTAAAATCTGCTTTACCAGCTATCTTGGAAGCCAGGACTATATTGTCTCGTTTTCCGGTTTTCTTAAACCAACTGCCAATGATCTTTTCGGTTACCGCATATCTGTCCGGATGCGCCGGGATTGGATAGAGTTCTGCCGTATCAAAAAAGTTAATCCCCTGTTCTACCGCATAGTCCATTTGCTCATGACCTTCGGCTTCCGTATTCTGGCGGCCCCAGGTCATAGTTCCCAAACAAATTTTACTTACTTCCAGGGAGGTATTAGGCAGGGTAGTATAGATCATTCTTTAATATTTGTATTGATGGCTGCAAAGGTAGTCATAGGATGTGTAAATGAAAACTAGCTGTTTTCCAATTCTACCAGAATGGGGCAATGATCACTGTGTCTTGCCTTGGAAAGAATTACAGATCTTTTGAGTTGATCTTCCAGAGGCTTGCTTACCATTCCATAATCTAAGCGCCACCCTTTGTTATTATTTCTTGAATTGGCTCTATAACTCCACCAGGTATATTGGTGAGGCTCTTGGTTGAAGTGACGGAAACTATCAATAAATCCGCTTTCTAAGAAGTTTCCTATCCACTCGCGTTCAACAGGTAAAAAGCCTGAAACATTTTTGTTTCTTATCGGATCATGAATGTCGATGGCCCGGTGACAAATATTGTAATCCCCAAGAATGATCAGGTTGGGATAGTCTGTTTTAAGCTCATTGATATAGTTCTGAAAATCGGCCATATACTGCAGTTTATGATCTAGTCTGGCGAGATTAGTTCCCGAAGGCAGGTATAAGCTCATTACAGACACCCCATTAAAATCGGCTCGCAAATTGCGCCCTTCAAAATCCATATAATCTATTCCGGTACCAAACTCAATATGATCTGGTTCCTTCTTTGAAAGGATAGCCACCCCGCTATAACCTTTCTTTTGGGCACTATACCAATAATGATAAGGATACCCTGCCTCTTCAAACAGTGATAGATCCAATTGTTCTTTCATTGCCTTAATTTCCTGAAGGCATACCACATCCGGATCTACACTTTGCAGCCAATCTAAAAACCCCTTGTTTACAGCGGCCCTTATTCCATTCACATTATATGAGACGATCTTCATATCCTCAATTTTGCCCGAAAATAAAGAATGTTTATAACAGAAGGAAACAACACACCATATTGTTCACGGGTATGTAATCTTTTAAAATGCCTTATTATAATTGGTTGTAGTTTAATATTTGATGCTATCTTTCATGATTCAAAAATTGAAATTCATGAAAAGATTCTTATCCCTTTGTTTCCTTTTATTGTTATTTGGCAACACCTTGCTGTCTCAGGAAGTTCAACAAGATGAAACCGACAGAGATGAATTAATGATCAATGTCTTTAATTTGATCGCTTTTAAATATTTGGACGGTGCCTATGAACGAATAATTGATGAAGAATCATCCTTCGGGTTTGGGGTTTTGATCAATGCAGGGAATGATGATGACGTTTTTGAATACAATAGACAATACTCTGTTACCCCTTATTACAGAAGATATTTTTCAAAGAGTTTTGCCAGCGGTTTTTTTGTAGAAGGATTTGGAATGTTGAATTCTGGAGAAAAGGACATTTATACTTTCAACGATATTACTTTTGAATCTTATAGAACAGGTGAAAAATACACAGATTTTGCATTAGGAATCAGTGTTGGTGGAAAATTTATATCAAAGAAAGGGTTTATTGCCGAAGTCTACGGAGGTATTGGGCGTAATTTTTTTAGCACCGACTTTTCCCCTGAGGTTGTTCCAAGGGGTGGTGTTTCCCTAGGCTTTAGGTTTTAATCCCTATTTTTAATGTCTTTAAATTCAAGGATGAAAAGATATACAGTATCCTGTTTTTTCTTAGTAAGTACCCTTTATACGTTTGGCCAGACAACTACAAAACAAGACAGTGTTACGGTTTTAAAAGAAGTTCTTCTTCTGGAAGAACTACGGGAAAAGCAAACTACCGGCATTGTTCCTTCCCAGATCATTGGAGATAAGATCTTTGACAACTTTAGCCCTATAGATGCCGTTTCAGCCATTAACCAGATTCCCGGGGTCTATGCGCTATCTGGCGCCTTAAATACCAATAGAATTACCATTAGAGGGATAGGAGCACGCACCTTATTTGGCACGGACAAACTTCGTTTGTATTACAATGAGATACCAGTGACGAATGGCAGCGGTTTCTCCACTATTGAAGCCTATGATCTCGAAAATATAAGTCAGGTTGAAGTGGTCAAAGGTCCAAAAGCAACAGGTTTTGGCACCAACCTTGGAGGAGCCATCTTGCTGAGTACAAGAGAAGCTTTGGGAAATAGCAGTACGCTTTCGAACAATACAACCATTGGTTCTTATGGCATTTTTAAGAATAACCTTTCGCTTAGACATGCAGATCAGGGACTATCCATCGCCCTGAATTATGATCATCTCAACACAGATGGCTATAGGGAAAATAACAATTTTCAGAGAGATGGAATCCTGCTGAATACCACCTATAAAATAGATCCAAATAATAGTATCAGCCTTTTGGTCAACTATATTGATTACACGGCTCAGATACCCAGTTCTTTGGGGATTACGGCCTTCAATACAGATCCCACCCAGGCAGCCTTTACATGGGCAGCAGCGCAAGGGTATGAGGCTAATAAATACACCCTTATAGGTGCCAATTATCAGCATACTTTTACGCCAAATTTTAAGAATTCTACCAGCATCTTTTATACCTACCTGGACCATTATGAAGCCCGACCTTTTGGTATCCTTGATGAATTTACAAATGGATTTGGCTTTCGAACACGCTTTATTGGTGAGATGGATCTATTTGGCATACCAACCGGGTATTCTTTTGGGGCTGAATTGTACAAGGACGAATATACCTGGGGTGAATATGAAAATCTGTATGAAGAAAACAATGGAGATGGGAGTCTGCAAGGTGATCAGTTCGCAGATAGTAAAGAATTCCGTACTCAGCTTAATACATTTGGCACCCTGCAAATGGCATTGTTAGACAAAGTAACTCTGCAGCTTGGCCTCAATGTAAATAATACGCAGTACGATTTCAGGGACCTTTTCAATGTGGGGGATACCAATCAAAGTGCAGATAGAAATTTCAGGACCATTGCCCTTCCCAGTATCAATGTTAATTACAGATTTTCAAATTATCAATCTGTTTATGCCAACATTAGCAGAGGATTTTCCAATCCTACGGTTGAAGAGACCCTTACTCCGGATGGGGTGATCAATCCTGATATTGCCCAGGAAACCGGAACAAATTACGAATTGGGATCTCAACTCTACATGCTCAAAAATAAGCTCCACCTGCTTTTAGCGGTATATCAAATGGATGTTAAGAATCTATTAGTGGCTGAGAGGATAGGTAACGATCAATTTGTTGGAAGAAATGCAGGGAAGACGAAACATCAGGGCCTGGAGGCCGCTATTAATTATCGATGGGATCTCGTTTCCGGGATAAGGATCACTCCCTTTATTAACTACACTTATAACCAGCATAGCTTTGTTGAATTTATAGATGGAGACGATGACTTTTCAGGAAATCCACTAACGGGTGTCCCAAAACACAGATTAAACAGTGGACTACAACTGCAATTCAAGGATCATTTATTCTGGAATACTACTCATCAGTATGTAAGTAGCATTCCACTGACAGATGCCAATAGTCTTTCTAGCGATCCCTTTCATGTCTTTACCACGAAATGGAGGTACGAACAAAAACTAAGTTCGGCGTTTAGTCTTGGAATAGCATTTGGGATCAATAACTTGTTTAACGTGCGATATGCACAATCTGTCCTGATCAATACTCAGGCATTTGGCGGGGCAGAAC
>CBDUON010000159.1:0-5174 GCA_965368835.1 uncultured Eudoraea sp.
ACAAAAGCAAAGTCGGGATCTTCAAAACTATAGTCAATAATGCCATTTTGATCCTCATCTACTTCATAAAGTCCGTTGTTAAACTGTATTTGATCTTCTGAATACCAGCTAACTCTATTATCTATATTCTCCGCAGTAGAATTCACTACATAATTAAAATCAGAGAATTTGGCTTTAAAAATAAAGGGCTGACCGTAATACTGTAAACTTAGGTTGGGATTTAAATTGTAATTGATACGTAATGTAGTGCTTAAGGTTTCCTGGTCGATAGCCCCCAAAATATACCTCGGTTGGGCTCCAAAACTTTGCTCACTTACATATTGAGTTCTGCTGGGATTCTGAGAATACTCAGTGTTTAAAGATAAACTCAGCGAATTTATGGGTTGATAATTGATTCGCAATTCATAGTTGTAAAAGGAGAAATTATTCTGAGTGGCTTGTGAATTTACGGTACCGGCAATTACACTTAATTTTTTTCTTCTATCTGTCCCAAAAAACAGGAACCAATAATTCTCTTCATTGTAGCGCCATCTGGGTCCTCCTCTAAGAAATGTATTCACATATATTCTGGGTTTGTGCGCAGCCCCAAAATCCATTATATAGTTATTCTTAAAGTTGAAAAAACCATTGATTTGGTATTGAATTCGGTTATAATTCCCTTCAAAATCAAAGGCAGTGGAAATCTCTGTTCGGAAATCGGCTTGTCTGAACCAGGAGGTAGGCTGGTTAAAAACCCGTCGGATACTGGCATATTGCCTTATATCATCTGCCTGCCGTAAAAATCCAATATCATTTAGTTCCAGTTCGGGAGATTTCCAAAAAGCTCCTGCATTATAGCGCCAATTGCCACCGCCACCCTTCCCTATCTCAAAACGCCCTCCTGTGCCACTCAATGAGGTTCTTGTTGGGTCCACTTCTACATGGCCTGCATCCGATCGTTGAAATAGGTGGGTTAAAGAGCGCTGTGTTTCTTCAATCGCCATTTCGCTCCCTGTTACATTACTAAAAGTAAAAACCCCTTCCATATAGTAGGTGCGATTCTTCCAATTGTGCTTAAAATCTATTCCCCCTGTATATGCAGCCTTGTGTAAAAAATCGAGATCGCCTTCCAGGTTTCTATTGGTAGCAGTGAAAATTCCGCCTATATAGGAGTTACGTTCGTTAAAGTCTTTTTGGGCCCTTGCCACCAGGTAGTTGGTAAGAGGTTCTACTATTTCCCTGCGTTCTGTTCCCAGGACCGGTAATCCGTTGATGATATCATTGCGGCTATCTAATTCTATCTCCCCATATTCCTTGGCAGTTACACTTTCGAGCAGTCCAACTGTCCAGCCATTTTGGGTTTTGCCGCTAAATTTAGCTGCACCGAGAATGGTGGTAAAATTAGGGATGTCTTCATATTCTCCCTGTTCGGGATCTGCTGTAGTGAATCCCTGAGGTGTTCTTCCAATCCTTCTCGAGAAAAATAAATTATCTGGGCCACCACCTATTCGGTAATCAAATACACTCTTATTCTCGACAAAAAATGGTCTTCTTTCCTGAAAAAAGATCTCAAAACCATCCAGGGCAATAGCGCCGGGATCGGCATCTACCTGCCCAAAGTCGGGGTTTATAGTTAGATCGAGAGTAAGATCATTCGTAATTCCTATTTTGGCATCCAGGCCTGCTGCTAACTTGGTATCTTGACCATCCCGGAAAGGATTTCCATCTACGGCTTCATAGGAATCTAGTTGAGTAAGCGTATATGGTTGTATTTCTCTTTGTTTTTGAGGAATCAGCCCAATAAGGCCATGTAATTCACCAAATTCACTTACCCATCCTGGCGGATTTGCGTCAATAGGCTGCCAAAGAGATCGTTCCTCATTATTAAAATATCGACGTGTAACCTGTAAGCCCCAAACTTGTTCCTGAGCCTTGCTAAATCGCAGCTGACTTAAGGGAATGCGTATTTCAGCCGTCCATCCATCTGCATCTATATGGGTGGAGAGGAACCAAATAGGATTCCAGCTGCTGTCAAAATTTTCGTTGTTTGAAACAAACTCGTCACTTTTTACTCCCGAAACGGAAGCAGTAAAGGAGAATGCGGTTCTATCATCATTATAACTATCAATGTTGATCTCAACCCAGTCTCCCGGAAACGTATCGCGCCTCCCTAATCTTCTTTCAATAGTTGATGGATCTTTTTGGTAACATTTAAACCCAACATATAGATTTTTATCGTCATAGAGGATCTTCATCTGAGTCTGTTCCGTGGGTGGAGTGCCATTATCTGGTTGGAATTCGATAAAATCGCCGGCCCATTCTACCAGCCCCCAGGCTTCATCCTCCATGATTCCATCTATCTTGGGAGGTGCCATGGTACCGACCGTTTTGGTGGTATATATACGTTTAACACGTACACTATCGCGCTCTTGCGCGAAGCTTTTCATAGCTACGCCCAAAAGTATTGAGATACTCAGTACTACTATTCGCATTGGTTAGTTGTTGTTGTGTTTTAAAGACGCTTTTCAAAACTCTTTGTTACACAGATTTTGAAATTATTGCTATTTTTTCGGAAAGGCGTTAAGAAAATGGGAAAGATATGTCAAATCACCGCCGTGTAAATTAAAGCTAGAGGGCATTCTATACACTTCAAATCATTAAATATTGTTTAATTTTAAGAGCAAGGCCAATATATAGTATGTGGCAAATAATGACAGGATGAAACGGAAAAGTACTATTTATCTTTTTATAAACTTCAAGGACCTAGGAATACAATTATTTGTATTGTTCATTTTTCTGTTCTCAATAGACAGTATAGGTCAGGTGAGGTCAATGTCGTTAGAAACTATGTCTCTTCAATCTGAATGGATAGCAACCCAGAATGACAAAAAACAGGATACTTTCTTATATAATGATGCTAGTGGTTTGTTTGCAAATGACTCATTGTTTATTGGTCCCATTTCTATTAACAAGGCTCTGGAGGATTTATATGCAAACATAGGTGCGCTGGTTAAGTACGATACCCTGGCATCATATCAATTGAATGAAGGCCAGGCACTTGTCCTCGGGGTCTATACCACTGCTAAAGGACAGAAAATGCCAAGCATTATTGGTTGGCGAAAGGAAGATGCCTGGATCAAATCCTTCGAGGTTATAGAAGCAAAATCGATTAGATCAGAGGTTGATATGGCAGATATAGACCTGCTACGTTCTTCCTGGGAGCTGTATTCTAATCAACACAGACCAGACCTGATCGTAAAAAATGTCTTTGCTGCCAACGGACGTTATTTCTACAATGGGATCGAAAATAAAGGCCAACAGATCGCAGATGCTTATGGTTATATGACCAATGAGACCTATGCCATTGACCTAAGCCCTAAAAAAGTATACCAGGTTACAGATAAATTAGTGTATGAAATAGGGGTCTATAAATCCAACGGGCAGGGGTTATATTTCCTGTTATGGACCAAAGAAGAAGGCACTTGGAAACTACTTCTAGATTTTAATTTTTAAACAGATTGTTGTACCCATGGGAGCTAAAATAACTTCGGGGTATTCCGGAACGCCACTGGCAAAAAAGTTGGGCATAAAACCGGGTTTTAAAGTGAGATTTGTTTATCAACCAGAGGATTATAATTCCTACTTTCAGATTTTTCCAGAGGAGATAGAGGAAGTAGAGAACAATACTGAATTAGTGCATTTTATTCATTTTTTTGCAAAAGAAGCAGACCTGTTACTTCAAGAGTTACCTTCCTTAAAAAAACAATTGTATCAGGACGGGATGATCTGGATCTCATGGCCCAAGAAAACGGCCAGGATTAGGACCGATCTCAACGGAAACCTGGTTCGCCATATTGGTCTTCAGCAAGGACTGGTAGATATAAAGGTATGCGCTGTAAACGAGATCTGGTCTGCACTTAAGTTTGTTATTCCGGTTAAAGACCGGGTTAAATAACTTTGGAGATTTCCGCAGAAGTCAAGTTTTTTGGTAAGACACAAGCTTAGATCTAAACAAGCTTAATAAGGATATTATATCAGATTAAATAATTGAATATGTATAGAGAAGTAGAAGAATCACAAACATTACTTATAAATACGCAAACCAAAAGAATGGCGGCCCAGAACCGAAACTTATTTCAATTTGGGTTTGGACAATCGCCCTTTATGCCACCTGCCAAGGTTCAGGAAGCCTTAAAAAATGCAGTGGCACATAAAGAATATTCTTCCGTACAAGGTGATCTGGAGCTCAGAGAAAACATCGCTAGTTTTCACTATGCACACAATGGTCTTAAAGTAGAAGCAAATAATGTAGTGGTAGCGCCTGGGTCTAAAATTTTGATCTTTAATATTTTATTGGCTTTTGAAAAGGCCGATGTTTTTATCCCGGCCCCGGCCTGGGTTTCCTATGCTCCGCAAGCCAAATTGGCGGGACATCACATGATAAAACTATCCACCTCCTTTGAGAATCGCTGGAGGGTAACTCCCCAGGCGATCCATGATGCGGCTGCTGACAAACGATGTAAACCTTCTGTCCTTATCCTGAATTATCCCGGTAATCCTGATGGCCTCACATATACCGAAAATGAATTGTTGGAGCTCGCCGCGGCCGTAAGCGAGTACAATATGTTAGTGATCTCAGATGAGATCTATGGGCTGTTAGATCATAACAATGCTCATCTTTCCTTTTCCAGCTACTATCCTCAAAGGACGATCACTACCACCGGACTTTCCAAATGGTGTGGGGCAGGGGGATGGCGATTTGGAGCTGCGCTTATCAGCGACGGAATAGAACCTGCATTTAAACATACTTTGTTGGGGATTGGTTCTGAAACCTATTCCTGTGCGCCCGTTCCGGTACAAATGGCCGCCAGGGTGGCCTATCAGGATTATAATGAAATTAAACCCTATATCTCCAGACAAATACAAATCTTAAAAGAGATAGGAAACTATTGTAGCGATCAACTTATAAAAAGTAATATTAGGGTGCATCCTCCACAGGGAGCATTTTATCTTTTTCTTGATTTTTCTCTGTTTCAGAAAAAATTAAAAAGAAAAGGTATTGTTACTTCCCAGGAACTATGCAGTAAACTTTTAGCAGATACGGGCGTAGTGCTTTTACCTTCTGTCGCCTTTGGATTTAAAGCATCTTTTTTAGGGGCCAGACTGGCCTATGTTGACTTTGATGAACCAGGGGA
>CBDUON010000160.1:0-5149 GCA_965368835.1 uncultured Eudoraea sp.
TTTTTGGAGGCACCAATACACAGATCTCGGGACCTACTGCCCCAATGACCGCGGTAAGTATGATCGTCATAGCCGGAATAATAGCGGTTTATGATGGTAGTGTAGAAAAAGCATTGCCTGCCATTCTTACGGTCTTTCTACTGGGTGGGCTTATGCAGATTGCCCTGGGACTTATGGGAATAGGCAGATATATACGATATATTCCTTATCCGGTGGTGTCTGGTTTTATGACAGCTATTGGACTCATTATTATCATCACTCAAATATTACCGGCTCTAGGATATTATCCCAAGGAGGACAAAAGCTGGGTAGAACCTTTTAAACCCCAGGCGGAGGAATTGATCCTGGAAAATATATTAAGAGAAGAAGCCGGAGAGGGAATTTTGGTTCTGGAAGATTTTGAGGAAACCATTGAAAGAGCCGGTGAAATTACGGAGGATGTTATACTTAAGGAAGCCCAGATTTTGGCTGCCAAAGAAGCCTCCGGGGTAATGGGAGCTTTTAATGTATTGCCCAGAGCTTTACGCAATGTGAATACTTTGGAGCTGATTCTGGCACTGGCTACCATATTTATCATTTATGGATTTAAGCGAATCACTACTGCAGTCCCCAGTACCTTAATAGCGTTGGTCGTGGTTTCTGGCGTCGCCTATGGATTTGGCCTTAACTACAGACCTATTGAAACAATACCTGAAGGTTTTCCACTTCCTAATTTGGAGATTATTACTAATTTCCAACTTTCGGCAATTACACCCTATATTTTTACGGCCTTAACCCTGGCCCTACTTGGATCTATTGATTCCTTGCTAACCTCGGTAGTGGCAGACAACATGACCAAGACCAAACACAATCCAAATAAAGAATTAGTTGGACAAGGTATTGGTAATAGCATTGCTGCCATCTTTGGCGGTATTCCGGGAGCCGGAGCAACTATCAGAACGGTTATAAATATTAACTCAGGAGGAAAAACAAAGTTATCCGGGATGATCGCAGGATTACTTTTACTCATTATTTTATTGGCCATGGGTCCGGTGGCATCTCAAATACCTGCAGCCGTTTTAGCGGGAATTTTAATTACGGTTGGAATAAGTGTTATGGATTACAAAGGATTAAAGGCCATCCCCAGCTTACCCAGAGATATTTCTATTGGTCCAATTAAGTTGAGTTCTGAAGTAATGATAATGCTAATTGTCATGTTATTGTCTACTTTTTGGAATCTTGTGTATGCCGTTGGAATAGGCTTAGTGATTGCATCACTAATGTTTATGAAAAAAATAGGGGACCTTACCGCACATAGATCTGATGTAAAGTCACTGGCAAAGGAAAAAGCATGGGCTGATGAGAAGAGTTTTCCGGCATATTTACGGGATAAAGTTTTTATTAAGCACATCAAAGGGCCTTTATTTTTTGGCACTACAAGTGATTTCCAGGTCCTGGCAGATCAAATTCCTGCAACGGCAACAATAGTAATTTTACGTTTGGGAAGGATGCAATATATGGACCAGTCCGGACTCTATGCTATGGAAGATGTGCTACAGGATCTAAGGAAAAAGAATATTACTGTACTTTTTGTAAGGATTCTGGATCAACCAAGATATATGATGGAGCGTATTGATATCATTCCAGATCTTGTCCCCAATGAACATATTTTTAAAAGTTTTGACGCTTGTGTTAAATATATAGTGTCACTTCCGGAAGGATCATAAAAATATACATTTCTTCTTCCAGAGGCATGGTGAACCTAAAAAACCAGTATTTTTGATCGCTGCAATCAAAGGATTCATTAAATGATCGATCAGTTAAAAGAACACATCAACGAAGTAAAGGAATTTTCTAGCACTTCTAAAGATGCCATTGAAACATTCCGAATTAAGTACCTGGGTAAAAAAGGAATCTTAAACAAATTTTTTGCGGAATTTAAGCAAGTGCCAAATGATCAAAAAAAAGAATTTGGCAAAACCATCAATGAGCTCAAAGTCTTAGCCACAGAGAAAGTTAATTCTCTTAAAAATTCCTTGGAAGCCAAAGGAGGTGGGAAGCTGGTGTACGGGGATCTTACACGCCCGGGGGAATCTCTTGAACTGGGAACAAGACATCCCATATCTATTGTTAAGAACCAGATAATCGATATTTTTTCAAGGATTGGTTTTAATGTTTCTGAAGGGCCGGAGATAGAAGACGATTGGCATAATTTTACTGCTCTCAATTTGCCAGAACACCACCCGGCAAGGGATATGCAGGACACCTTCTTTATTCAGACAAATCCGGATCTTTTATTAAGAACACATACCTCATCTGTACAGGTACGTTATATGGAATCTAATACTCCTCCAATACGAACCATTTCGCCTGGAAGAGTTTATAGAAATGAGGCCATTTCTGCCCGTTCACATTGTTTTTTCCACCAGGTTGAAGGCTTGTACATAGACAAGGATGTGTCTTTTGCAGATCTGAAACAAACGCTTCAATTCTTTACAACAGAGCTTTTTGGAAAATCTAAAATACGCCTTAGACCGTCCTATTTCCCATTTACAGAACCAAGTGCAGAAGTGGATGTCTATTGGGGCCTTGAGACCGAAACAGATTACAGGATGACAAAGGGAACAGGCTGGTTAGAGATCATGGGCTGCGGCATGGTAGATCCAAATGTCCTGGATAATTGCGGGATAGATTCTAACGAATACTCCGGATTCGCTTTTGGAATGGGGATAGACAGGATCGCTCTTTTACTTCATCAAATTTCTGATATACGCCTCCTTAGTGAGAATGATCTACGCTTCCTGGAGCAATTTAAAAGTGCCTTTTAAATCACATTTAGTGCATTAGCGCAAGGGAAAGCCCTTTGCCGCCCACCAGGGGTGCATCTCAATCAGTAATCGCCCCGCTTTCACCATAGGATCTGAATTTGCCAAACTATCAGCAAATGCCAGTGTTGGCGTATTATAAATAGTGATCCCGCGAATATCTCCATCATCCCCAAAGGGTCCTGAAATATCTGCATATCCCAGCTCGTACATCCTTCCAAGATGATTGAGGTGTAAGACTTGTAAACTATCTGCTTCCTTTTTACTTTGGGACCTTAGGGGACCTTTTTTTAAAAAGGCAATAAAATACTGTTGCATCAATACGGTATCACCGGTTTTAGGATCCACATAATCAAAGATCTCATATCCTTTCTCCGTGAGTGCTTTCTTTATTTGAGCAGTAGTTACTACGGAATCATGATTTTTAGCAGATGTAGGATGGGGTTCACTATTCCCTATTTCTTTACATCCAAAAGTACATAAGATTAGAGCAAAGAAAATGAGTTTTAATTTTTCCATGACGAATAAGGATTTTTACTTAATTGTGAATTGTAGTATTTGATATCTCCTGTAACTTCGGCTCCCAGCCATTTGGGTTTTAAAAAGGTTTCATCTGCATGTTGTAACTCAATTTCTGCGATCACAAGACCTTTATTTTGCTCGTGAAACTCATCAACCTCAACTATATGAGTACCACTTTTTACAAGGTGTCTTAGTTTATGGATAGTGCCTTTTTTACATATTGCTAAAAGGTTTTTTGCCTCTGCTGACGAGATCTCGCGTTCCCATTCAAAACGGGTAGTACCATCGGGGTCTGTTTTTCCCTTTACTGTGATAAATCCTTTTTGACCTTTAAGGCGCACCCGCACTGTGCGCTCCGGATGAGTGCTTAGAAACCCTTGTATAATTTCTTCTTTGGCAAAGGCCTCTGACCTATAGTCATTGGAAGTGACTAAAAACTTTCGTTCTATCTCAATCATAATGCGCAATGTTCTCTATTTCATCTGACATGATCCTACTAGTAGAATACTTGTTATTAGCCAGCCATATCATCGCCTTGGCAATGGTCGAGGCTTGTATGGATCTATACTTTTTCATGGGACCGAGAAGTAGCATATTAAAAACTGAAAATACCTTTTGTGCGATCCACTCACCCAACCTGCGTTCATCTCGTTGCCCTCCAATGATGGAAGGCTGAAGAATATAGGTATGTGCGATCCCCTGCTCTAAAACAGCTTCTTCCATTTGCCCTTTGATCTTATTGTAAAAAATAGCGCTTTTTGCATCCGCACCAAGAGCAGAAATTACGAGAAAAGCAGGGATATTATTTTCCTTACTTAAGTGTGCCGCAGCTACGGGTATCCCATAATCTATACTTCTGTACTTTTCCTTATCTGGTGTTTTGGATTTGGTAGTGCCAATACAACAATAGACCTCATCTCCTGTAAAATCTGACTTAAAATTAGACAAAGCGAGCAGATCTCCTAAAAATTCTGTCAATTTAGGATGGTTTATATTGGAAGGAGATCTTGAAAATATTTTGACAGTATCGTACCTATGGTCTTCCAGTAATTCATTTAACAACAGGCCTCCAGTGAGTCCTGTTGCTCCCAGAATGATGGCGCTTTTCTTTGACCCCTCCATAAAACTAAGATATGACTTAAATTTGTTTATGCAGTACGATTTCCCTCTCCGGAAAATTATTCATGTGGACATGGATGCTTTCTATGCATCTGTAGAACAATTAGATCATCCTGAGCTTATGGGTAAACCTGTGGCCGTAGGTGGCGGAGCCGCAAGAGGCGTAGTAGCAGCTGCCAGCTATGAGGCTCGTAAGTTTGGAGTAAAGAGTGCAATGAGTGGATACCTGGCCAAAAAAAGATGTCCGGAGCTTGTCTTTGTAAAACCACGCTTTGATCGCTACAAAGAGATCTCACAAAAGATCAGGGCCATCTTTTATGACTACACTGACTTGGTAGAACCACTTTCCCTTGATGAAGCTTATTTAGATGTGACCACCAATAAGGTAGGCAATCCTTCTGCCACCCTAATCGCCAAAGAGATTCGCAACAGGATCTTTGAAGAACTAAACTTAAGGGCCTCTGCCGGCATTTCCATTAATAAATTCATTGCCAAAGTGGCCAGCGACATCAACAAACCTAATGGTCAAAAAACCGTAAATCCTGAAGAGGTACTGCCATTTCTGGAAAATTTGGATATAAGAAAATTTCACGGCGTTGGTAAGGTTACGGCAGAAAAGATGTATCAGCTTGGTATTTTCACCGGACTAGATCTTAAGAACAAAACAGAAGATTTTTTAGAAGGGCATTTTGGTAAAAGTGGCC
>CBDUON010000161.1:0-4946 GCA_965368835.1 uncultured Eudoraea sp.
GAATTGGTAGAAATGAAAAACTGCAAGTCGAGAGGCCTGTGTTGTGGCGCTGGTGGTGCCCAAATGTTCAAAGAAGCCGAAAAAGGAGATAAAGAAGTAAATATTGAGCGAACAGAACAAGCCCTTGAAACAAAGCCGGAGATCATTGCCGCAGCCTGTCCGTTTTGTAATACAATGGTGACAGACGGAGTGAAAAACAAAGAGAAAGAAGCTTCTGTGGCTGTTATGGATATCGCTGAACTCCTGGCAAATGCACAAGATCTTTGATCTTCATTTATTTTGGAATGATTTTGGTGAAGATAGAAGATGAAAGAATGTTTAAAAATTAATCTAAGAAAAAGAAATGATAGCATCATTTAGTGAATTACCTGAAACGGCCAGAATATGGGTATATCAATCCAACAGGAATTTTACCGAGCAGGAATTAAAAGAGATCAACGACTTACTAACGCAGTTCTTAACCGATTGGACTGCCCATGGAGCTGCCCTTCAGGCAGCTTTTGAGATACGTTATAACCGTTTTATCATTATTGGTCTGGATCAATCCAACGCTTCGGCTTCCGGTTGTTCTATTGATGCCTCAGTTCATTTTATCCAGAGTTTGGAAAAAAGATTTGGAGTAGAACTTATGGACAGGATGAATGTTTCCTTTAAACAGGGCGACTACATCACTTATAAATCCATGGCCGATTTTAAGAAAATGGCTAAAGCCAAGGCTATTTCCAAAAACACCATCGTATTCAATAATCTTGTTGCCAATAAGCAGGAATATTTGGAACATTGGGAGGTGCCGGCCTCTGAGAGTTGGCATGGCAGATTTATTTAGTCTAGTTACCACAAAAACAGCATGTTATCTACCTTTGTGCGCAATATTTCTACCTTAATGCAGTTAGAATCAATGATCAAAATGCCTATGCTTAAAAAAGCTTACTTTCTTCTTTTACTTATTTTCTTTTCTTTTAGCTCCATTGCTCAGGTACATCCTTTACAAACAAGAGATAGTGTTGAGCAACAAGTATGGGTTAATACCACCTACCAAAAAATGAGCCTGGAGGAAAAAATAGGGCAATTATTTATGGTCCTTGTTGCTTCAGATCAGGATAAGTCGGCCACCGATAAGATCAAAACACTGATCCGGGAGGAACATTTGGGAGGAATAATATTTTCAACCGGAGGTCCGTTAAGACAGGCGAAGCTTACTAATGAATATCAGGCATTATCTAAAACCCCATTGTTAATAGGGATGGATGCAGAATGGGGGCTGGCGATGAGATTAGATTCTACCTTTGCATATCCCTGGAATATGACCTTAGGTGCAATAAAGGACAGCAGCATTATTGAACGAGTGGGCTATCGCATAGGAACTCATGCCAAAAGATTGGGGGTTCATATCAATTTTGCTCCGGATATTGATATCAATATCAATCCCAAAAACCCAATAATCGGGAATAGGTCCTTTGGAGAAGACAGGGTGAATGTAGCTGAAAAAGGTGCAGCTTTTGTTCGCGGAATGAACAGGGCAGGCGTCCTTAGTAGTAGCAAACATTTTCCGGGACACGGCGATACGGCTGCAGATTCGCATAAAGAACTGCCTGTAATTCCCTTTGAACGAGACAGATTAGATAGTATTGAAATATATCCATACAAGAGGCTTATAAAAGAAGGAGTATCGAGCGTTATGGTGGCCCATTTAAATGTCCCTGCCATGGAGCCAGATGAAAAAAGGCCATCATCACTTTCAAAAAATATCATAACCGGGGTATTAAAAAAGGAGTTGGGTTTTAAAGGACTGGTCTTTACCGATGCCTTAAATATGAACGGAGTAGCTACATTCGCCCCAAATGGTGGTAGTGAATTGGAGGCCTTTTTAGCGGGGAATGATATACTACTAATGCCTAAAGATCTTAAGGCTGCCAGATCAGCTGTTAGAACGGCCTATGACACCGGAATCATTTCAGAATCTAGATTGTCCACTTCGGTGAAAAAGATCCTGATGGCAAAATATAAAGCAGGACTTCATAACTATCAGCCTATAAAGCTAGAGCATCTGTATAAAGATCTAAATACCATAGAGGATGATCTATTATATGAAGAAGCCATTGAGAATGCTATTACAGTGGTGCGGAACCAGGTAGATCTGTTGCCTATCAAGAATCTGGAAAACAAGAAAATTGCCTACGTGGCCCTGGGTGATGTCTCCGGGGAGCCATTTTATAAGGCCTTGCAAAAGTATACAGAGGTTGTACAGGTTGAGGGTAAAGATATTAGTACGCTTAAAAAGAAATTAGCCGATTTTAATGTGATCATTGTAGGCTATCATAAAAGTAATGACAGTCCATGGAAGGCCTATAAGTTCTCAGAAAAGGAAATTTACTGGTTGAGTGAACTCGCCAGAGAACGAACTTCTAATATGATCTTAGCGGTCTTTGCCAAACCCTATGCACTCCTGGATCTGGTTAATTTTGAGGGAATAGACGGGTTGGTTGTTGGGTATCAGAATAGTGAGATCGCCCAGGAGAAAACAGCAGAATTGATCTTTGGGGCTATCCCGGCAAAAGGAAAATTACCGGTGTCGCTCGGAAAGACATATCCTGTAGGTTATGGTGTTTCCGGAAAATCACTTGGCAGATTAGGGTATAGTATTCCGGAAAGAGTAGGGATAGATAGTAAAAAATTATCCCAAGTAGATGCTTTAGTTCAAAATGGCCTTGATTCTTTGATGTTTCCCGGGGCACAGGTATTGGTAGCCAGAAAAGGAAAGGTCATTTACAACAAGAATTTTGGGAAACCGACCTATGATTCCAAAGACTCTATTGCATTTGATCATTTATACGACCTGGCTTCCCTTACAAAGATCCTGGCAACCCTGCCCATGATCATGACCATGGAAGAGGAAGGCAAGATCTCATTGAATGATACCTTTGGGGAATTGATCCCTGCTTACGACACTACTGATCTGAAGAATGTAACTGTTCTAAAGGCCCTAAGTCATTATGGTCGTTTGCCTTCATGGATCGCCTTTTATTTAGCTACGCTAGATAAGGATAGAAAACCTTCTAAAGAATTTTATCGCAACAGACCAGATAATGGGTTTAGCATCAGAGTAACAAATAATCTGTATCTCACAGATGCTTATAAGGATTCCATCTACAATCGCATTGGACGGCAATCCTTAAAGTCGAATCGGTATCGTTATAGCGACGTGACTTATTATGTCATGAAGAAATACATTGAAGATACCTACAAGGAAACCTTAGATGTCCTGGCAACTTCCAGGTTTTATGCCCCACTGGGAGTAAACTACACCAGGTTTAAACCTCTGGAGCACTTTAAGAAAGAGCAAATTGTGCCTTCGGAAATTGATAATTATTACCGGTATCAGACGGTGCAAGGCTATGTTCATGATATGGGGGCGGCCATGCAGGGTGGAGTGGGCGGCCATGCAGGATTGTTTAGCAATGCCAATGATGTGGCTAAGATCATGCAAATGTATTTACAAGGCGGTTTTTATGGGGGTGATCGATTTTTAGAATCGCGTACTATAGAGAAGTTCAATAAATGTTATTTCTGCAATAATGATGTTAGAAGGGGCGTAGGTTTTGACAAGCCTCAGTTAGAGGAGCACGGACCAACCTGTGGATGTGTCTCCAGAAAAAGCTTTGGTCACAGTGGGTTTACGGGAACCTATACCTGGGCAGATCCTGAAAAAGAGCTTGTTTATGTCTTTTTATCGAATAGAACCTATCCCACTGCATCTAATAATCTCTTGATCAAATCGGAATTGAGAACTCGTATTCAGCAGGCGATTTATGATTCCATTATCAATTAGAAAAAGAATTAAAGCGTAATTTTACAGCTATGAAGATCGCTATAGTATGCTATCCTACTTTTGGTGGGAGCGGGGTGGTGGCCACAGAGCTGGGGATTGCGCTGGCTAATCGAGGTCATGAGATCCATTTTATTACTTACAAACAACCAGTTAGGTTGGAGCTACTTGGGAACAACATTCACTTTCATGAAGTGCATGTGCCCGAATATCCTTTATTTCATTATCAGCCTTATGAACTTGCTTTAAGCAGCAAGCTGGTAGATACCATCAAACTTTACGGGATAGAACTCTTACATGTGCATTATGCCATCCCTCATGCATATGCGGGGTATATGGCTAAAAAAATATTGGAGGAAGACGGGATCTATATCCCAATGATCACAACCTTGCACGGTACGGATATTACCCTGGTGGGGAATCATCCATTTTACAAGCCTGCGGTAACCTTTAGTATTAATAAATCGGAGGTGGTTACTAGTGTTTCGGCAGATTTGAGGCAGAAGACGCTCGACTTTTTTGAAATTGAGAAGGAAATAGAAGTGATCCCTAATTTTATTGATAAGCGGAAATACAGTGCAGAATTCACGGATTGTCAACGCTCGTTGATGGCCGGTGAAAATGAGAAGATCATTACTCATATCAGTAATTTTAGGAAGGTAAAGCACATTCCGGATGTCATAAAGATATTTTATGGTATACAGAAGGAGATCCCGGCCAAATTGATGATGGTAGGGGAGGGTCCTGAGAAGGAAAAAGCTGAATTGTTATGCGAAGAACTCGGAATAATGGACAAGGTAATGTTCCTGGGTCAGAGTTCTGAAATAGACCGTATTCTATGTTTCTCTGATCTGTTCTTATTGCCTTCGAAATCAGAGAGTTTTGGTTTGGCAGCTTTAGAGGCGATGATCAATAAGGTGCCGGTAATCTCGAGTAATACCGGGGGAATTCCTGAGGTAAATATACAGGGGGTAACCGGATTTTTAAGCGATGTGGGAGATGTGGACGATATGATAAAGAATGCCTTGTATATTTTAAAGGATCCTAAGATCCTGGAGACCTTTAAAATGAATGCCTATAAAGAGTCGCTGAAATTCGATCTGCAAAACATAATGCCTTT
>CBDUON010000162.1:0-4945 GCA_965368835.1 uncultured Eudoraea sp.
GAATATTACTCTTGTGTGATGGAGCCATGGGATGGTCCGGCCTCTATCCCCTTTACTGACGGCAACTACATTGGTGCTGTTTTAGACAGGAACGGACTTCGCCCTTCGCGTTACTCGGTAACAAAAGATGGCTATGTAATTATGTCTTCAGAAACAGGCGTTCTGGATATTGCTCCGGAGAACATTGAATTGCACGGAAGGTTAGAGCCTGGCAAGATGTTTTTGGTGAATATGGAAGAGGGGCGTATTATAAATGATGAAGAAATAAAAGAAGAGATCGCGCAGCGACATCCATATAAAAAATGGCTGGATAAGAATTTAATGCACCTCAGGGATATTCCCTATAATGACTGCCCACTTTTTATTGACGAGGAATCCGTGGAAAAAAGGAAAGTGGTTTTTGGATATACGCTGGAAGACATCAATACCATTGTACTTCCTATGGGAAAAACTGCTAAAGAACCTATAGGGTCTATGGGATCTGATACGCCAATTGCGGTATTGTCTGAACGCCCGCAATTGATCTATAATTACTTTAAGCAATTGTTTGCCCAGGTAACTAACCCACCCCTTGATGGTATCCGGGAAGAATTGATCACGGATATAAGCCTAACCCTGGGAACAGACCTGAATATCTTTGAAACTACCGAACAACATTGCAGAAAATTAAAGATACAGAACCCCGTGATCTCTAAAGAGGACCTGGATAAAATAAAAAATTACGACGCCAGCCCGGATTATAAAGTAGTTTCAATTCCCATTTTATACGATATCCACAGAGGGCACAACGGCCTGGAAGAAGCTTTGGAGTCTATTCTAAATCAGGCATCAAAGGCTATAGATAAGGGGGCAAACATCATTATCCTGTCTGACCGACTTCTGAACAAGGACAAGGCACCAATCCCTGCATTACTAGCTTGTTCTTATGTAAATAGTGGGTTGCAGACTGCCGAAAAACGCTCCAATTTAAGCATCATCATTGAATCCGCTGAACCTAGAGAAGTTCACCATTTTGCGTTATTATTTGGTTTTGGAGCAAGCGCCATTAATCCATATTTGGTAAACGAGATCATTGGGGAACAAATTGAAGAGAATGACATCACGGATATCTCCTTTGATGAGGCCATAAAAAATTACAACAAAGCTATTGGGAAAGGAATCGTTAAGGTGATGAATAAGATCGGGATCTCTACACTAAATTCATATCGCGGATCTCAGCTGTTCGAATGTATTGGGCTTAATACCAATGTTGTAAATACCTATTTCCCGAATACACCTACACGTATTCAGGGAATTGGACTGTATGAGATAGAAAAGGAGATCGCAAAGAGGCATCAAAATGCCTTTATTAAGAAACCTGTAGCAGCAACGCTCGATCTGGAAATTGGAGGCGAATACCGTTGGCGCAGAGATGGCGAAAAGCATATGTTCAATCCCTTGTCCATAGCCAAACTTCAGAAATCTGTAAGAAACAACGAACCAGATACCTACAAAGAATTTGCCGCAATGGTGAATGAGCAGTCTAAGGACCTCATGACCATCCGTGGCTTGTTCGAGTTTGCAAATTTTGATCCTATTCCTTTAGACGAAGTAGAGCCCTGGACAGAAATTGTTAAGCGTTTTAAAACAGGAGCTATGTCGTATGGCTCCATAAGTAAAGAGGCTCATGAAAATCTCGCCATTGCAATGAACCGTATTGGGGGTAAAAGCAACTCTGGTGAAGGGGGTGAAGATGCCGAGCGTTTTTATAAGAACCAAACCGGCGATTGGCGAAACAGTGCCATAAAACAAGTAGCCTCCGGTAGATTTGGAGTAACCTCCAATTATCTGACCAATGCACAGGAGATACAGATAAAGATGGCCCAGGGAGCAAAACCGGGCGAAGGTGGACAACTTCCCGGACCTAAGGTAAATCCTTCCATCGCCAAAACAAGGAATTCAACACCTTACGTTGGACTGATATCTCCTCCACCCCATCATGATATTTATTCAATTGAAGATCTGTCACAGCTTATTTACGACCTTAAATCGGCTAACAGAGAGGCACGTATCAACGTAAAACTAGTGTCAGAAGTAGGCGTAGGAACCGTAGCGGCCGGGGTTGCCAAGGCAAAAGCCGATGTCATCCTTATCTCCGGATTTGATGGAGGGACCGGGGCATCGCCCCTTACCTCGCTTAAACACGCGGGCCTGCCATGGGAATTGGGAATTGCCGAAGCACAGCAAACATTGGTGATGAACGACCTCAGAAACCGGATAGTACTGGAGTGCGATGGCCAGTTAAAAACCGGAAGGGATGTAGCTATTGCCTGCTTGCTGGGAGCCGAAGAATTTGGTTTTGCCACCGCACCTTTAGTGGCTTCGGGATGTATCATGATGCGTGTATGTCATTTAAATACTTGTCCGGTTGGCATCGCCACCCAAAATCCTGAACTCAGGAAAAAGTTTGAAGGGAAGCCGGAACATGTGGTAAACTACATGTACTTCGTTGCCCAGGAACTCAGAGAAATTATGGCTCAGTTAGGTTTCAGGACCATTAATGAAATGGTTGGGCAGGTTCAAAAACTCAACAGGAACAAGGCCATTGATCATTTTAAGGCCAACGGATTGGACCTGAGCCCTATTCTGCATAAAATTGACGTGCGCAAGGGCACCAAACTCTACAATACGCAAAAACAAGAACACCATGTATCAGACTCCATTGAGTTCGAGATCATTGGGAAAGCACATCCTTCAATATTCAGGAAGGAGAAATCAATTTTACATTTCCCCATCCATAATACGGACAGGGCCGTAGGAGCTATTATCAGTAATGAGATCTCAAAGATATACGGCGCTGAAGGACTGCCAGATAACACCTTAAAACTGAATTTTACAGGTTCTGCCGGGCAGAGTTTTGGAGCTTTTGCCACACGTGGCCTTACCATGGTGGTAAATGGTAATACTAATGACTATTTAGGAAAAGGACTTTCTGGCGCAAAACTCATCATTAAAATTCCGGAAAAATCAACTTTGAAACCCGAAGAAAACATTATCACTGGTAACGTTACACTATACGGTGCCACTTCCGGTGAGGCATATATAAACGGGAAAGCCGGAGAACGTTTTTGCGTTCGAAATTCCGGAGCTACCGCAGTAGTAGAAGGGATAGGAGACCACGGCTGTGAATATATGACAGGAGGAACGGCGGTTATTCTGGGAGAAGTAGGCCGAAATTTCGGTGCCGGGATGAGCGGAGGTATTGCCTACGTATTAGATCTGCACAAGAATTTTGAGAAACGATGTAATAAAGAAGCCTTAAACCTTCTTAAGGTAGAGGAGGATCAGGATATCGAACTTTTAAAGGGACTTATTGAAAATCATTACAATGCCACCCTAAGTCCGCTGGCACAACGCATATTGGAGAATTGGGAGCACTACTTACCAAAATTCATTAAAATATTCCCTGAAGAATACAAGCAGGCCTTGATTCGTTTGGAACAGGAAAAATTACAAACTATTTAGAATTAAAAATGGGAAAGACGACAGGATTTTTGGAATACGGAAGAAAGACAGAGCCCTATAAACCGGTAGATACGCGGGTAAAGGATTTTAAGGAATTTACCCTGCCCTTAAAAGAACAGGAATTAAAAGACCAGGGTGCGCGGTGCATGGATTGCGGAATTCCCTTTTGCCATAGTGGTTGTCCTCTGGGAAATTTGATCCCGGATTTTAACGATGCGGTTTACAAGGGGAAATGGGAAAAGGCAGCTCAGATTCTTCATGCCACCAATAATTTCCCGGAATTTACAGGAAGACTATGCCCTGCACCATGTGAAGAAGCCTGCGTTTTAGGTATCAATGAAGACCCTGTTTCCATAGAGAATATAGAAAAAAACATTGTAGAGACCGCCTTTAAAAAAGGATGGGTAGTGGCCATGCCCCCTGAAACAAGAACAGGAAAAAAAGTAGCGGTCATAGGATCCGGACCCGCAGGATTGGCTGCCGCCCAACAACTCAACAGAGCAGGGCACAGTGTAACCGTTTTTGAGAGAGATGAAAAGCCAGGTGGCTTGTTGCGATATGGAATTCCCGATTTTAAAATGGAAAAACATATTATTGATCGCCGTTTAGAAGTATTAAAGGAAGAAGGTATTGATTTTAAATGTGGAGTACATGTAGGGGTTGATGTGAAGGCTGAGGCGCTAAAGGCCGATTTCGATGCTCTTGTTTTGTGTGGAGGAGCTACTATTCGCAGAAACCTGCCTATTGAAGGAGCTGAGTTAAAAGGGGTAGTACAGGCAATGGACTTTCTGGCTCAAAATAACAGGCGGGTAGACGGGGTGAAGAAATTTGAACATGAGATAAAGGCCACGGATAAGAACGTAGTAGTTATAGGAGGAGGAGATACGGGCTCAGATTGTATAGGCACTTCCTTTAGGCAGGGAGCAAAATCTGTATCTAATTTTGAGATCCTGAACAAACCTACCACTGAAAGGCCTCAGGACCAACCATGGCCATTCTGGCCCATGCGTCTACGAACCAGTTCTTCTCATAAGGAAGGTGTAGAACGCTATTTTAGTATTTCCACCAAGAAGTTCATTGGAGATAAGGATGGAAACTTAAAGGGATTGATCACATCTGAAGTAGAATGGACCAAGGTTCCTGGTGAACGTCCTGTCTTAAACGAAATTAAGGGAACGGAAAAAGAGTGGCCCTGTGAATTAGTCTTATTGGCCCTTGGTTTTACAGGTTCTGAAATGACTCTTGCCGAACAATTAGGAATTGAGGCAGATGCACGAACTAATATTAAGGCCTCTGTAAAAGATTATAAAACGAATGTTCCGGGTGTCTTTGTTGCCGGGGATCAGCGTCGCGGACAATCGCTTATTGTTTGGGCCATATCAGAAGGAAGACAGGCGGCCCATCATATAGATACCTTTCTTATGGGATCTTCAGAACTTCC
>CBDUON010000163.1:0-4916 GCA_965368835.1 uncultured Eudoraea sp.
TCCTCAGGCTCGGTATTGCCTGTGCCCCCATCGCGGTTTACAATATTATTGGCAACAAAAGTAAGATCACCCTTGATGTTATTCTGATAACGAATCTCAAAGGTGTTAAACTCTTGTGAAAAGCCCACATAAGAAAAAAGGACTAAACAAGCCGCAAGTATTTTTTGGGTAAAGTTAGGTCTCATTTATGCTATTAGATTTGGGGTGACACGCATGATCCACATCTTGTCATTATATGCGTCATTTATTTTTGAGTAGTAAGAAACTAAAGCGTTGTTCCAGGAATTGTGTTTCTTTATATATACGTATCGGTATTTATTTTGTGGATTAATAAAGTAACTGGCACTTAACCCTCTGGAATTCAAGAGTTTTACAAATCGAGTAGCATTCTTAGGATTGGCGAAAACATTGGCAATGATATAGTAATCTGTTATTCCCTGAGAAAGACCATATGCTGGTTCTTCTGTATCATTGTTGGCAATATTATCTTGTGCCACTACATTTTTCTGAAGTACATCTGTTCCAAATTTGGACGACTTCTCTTTGATCTTGTTAGTGTTGGCGACATAGGCATCATTTCTATAACGATTCTCTACATTCATGATCCATAGATCACCGGTATAGTTTCCACCCAGTTTGGTGCGATATGCATCTTCAGCTTCTTTCCAGCTATTGTATCTTTTCAGATATACATATTTAAGTCCGTTACTCGGATTGTCAATATAGCTGGCGGGGAAGCCCTCATCATTCATGGCATCTACGAACTTATTAAGGTAGTGCTCGTCCTTATAGACATTCGCCACTACATAGTAACCATCCTCAACCCCTTGAAGGTCTTTGAATTTTCTACTCTTAACACCAGATGATGTTGAGGTTTTAGACTGATTGGTTTTTTCTTGTTTTGTGGTAACCTGTGCAACAGCATCTCTGGTCTGTTCTTGTTGAAGAACAGGCTCCGGTTTACTATCCTTAACAGTTTTTGTATTGAATTCTTTTGGATCAATAGTTTGTTGTGCCAGTGCTGATTTGTCATTGTTAAGGAAGTATTGCTCCTTAGCTCTTTCCTCAAGATCGGGGCGCTTTCCGTTGGTCTCATTTCGAACCATTCGCATTACGCGTTCAAACCGGTCTTCAAGATCTTTTTGACGATTGTTTTCCAGAGAATCTTGTCTGTACATCAACTCGGCCAGAATGGCATCGTTTTCAGTAAGACGGCGCTTTAGCTCGGCAATTTCTTCATCCTTATCACTTAAATTCTCTTCTGTAAGTTCTTGTTTTTCATCCTCATTCTGAGCCAGGACTTCCTCACTATCCTCTAACATAACCCTGTCTTCAGTTAGGTTTGGAGTAAAGGAGTAAGCAAAGGAGATCTCATGGGTTAAGCCAAAATTATCGAAGGTATTAGAAAGTCCTTTTTCCATGGTATACCCAATGGAAACACGTTTGTTTAGATTAAAACCAATACCAGCCGAGGCTCCGTAAAAACTATCGTACCCACCTTGCACCCATCCAAGTCTTGGAAGGTCAAGTATAAGATTTCCACCCAAAACAAATTCGTCCTGCCCTACTTTTCTCGCTCGCGCAAGAGGCATAAGTCGGGCGTTTTCCATGATTCCGGAAGCATTTTCAAACTGATGGGTATATTGTAGGTGACCGGAAAAGGTCTTGTCCTGAAAATCTGATACAGATTCACTGGTCTTAAGATTGTAATCGAATAGGTTTTCTGCAAACAGACCAAAATCGAATTTACCATAAGAGAGGTTAAATCCGGGTTGGAAAGACAAGAGTGATACATCCTGGAAACCATTTAGCAAAGGATCATTCTCAATTGGGTTCGCCCTGTTCTGATCAAAACCACTATTGTAGTAAGACAGGTTGGCACCAAAAGTAAAATTACTCTTATCACTAAGTTTTATCCCGTAAGCGTAGTTGGCAAGTATTCCATAATTACTTACGATCCCCTCACGTTGTGTGTACAAACTAAGACCTAAACCAGTGCGATCATTCATTCTACCGCTATAGCTCAGAAAATAGGTTTGATTGTTATCATCAAAGGTTACAGATTGATTTCTATGTAACAGATTAACGTACGATTTATCTTCCCGCACTGTTGAGAATGTAGGATTTATCAGGAACCGGTTAAACTTCAACAGGTTCTGAGAAGGTACGTCATAGGTGATAAAGGGATTTTCATCCTGAGCATTTACGCTCAGGAATCCCGTAACACATAATAACAATAAAAGGACAGCTCTTAGTTTCATTGGTTTGGTTAACGTATGACGGTTATGGTTCCTTGTTTTAGGACCTCCGATGCATTTCTAATTTTATAAAAGAACACCATGTTCTGTTTCGTAAACGCAGCAGAAGATGAAGGCCAGTTATTTTGATAATTGAACTCGTTTACAATCTCTACACCTTTTTCATTGTAAATGATCACATTTACATCTGCTTTATTGGAATATGAATTTGGAATGATCCATTGATCATTTACTCCATCACCATTCACTGTAATTACATTTGGTACTTTAAAAGTATCCAGGTAGGTTACACTGACATTTCTCATGATCTCACAATTCCCAATAGTAGCGATCAGCACAAAATTTCCCTCTTGTGTAAAAGTCATAGAAGAACCTGTACTCATCTCAACATTATTGCTGTCTAACCATCTGTAACTACTTCCACCTGAAGCCGATACAGTTCTTGAACCCCCTTCCGGGAATACAACATCAGCAGAAGGATCTAGCGTAATAAGGTTTTCATCCAAAGGATTTATATCGATCTCATTAGAACGTAATGGACATCCATTTCTCATTAATACCAATTGGTACATACCTTCTTCAGTTACTGTAAGATCTGCGGTTGTTACCCCTAGATCTGTTCCGTTTCTGTACCAGGTAAATGTCTCTCCACTGAGATCAGTGGTAGTACTAATTGTAATTGGTTCTGCAGGTCCGCAACTCACAAGACCGGTACTATTTATTGTAAGGGTCTCATTAACCAGGAGCTCAACAGTTAAATTGTTGGAAGTACTGGAATATGTGCTAATAGTACCATCTACATCATAAGTACCATTTTCTGTTGGATCTGTTAAGCTGATAGAACTGCTTGTGGCTCCGGCAACATTGGCACCATTAAGTTTCCATTGGTATGAAAAATCATTTTGTATTGCAGTAGTGACATCGGTCTTGTTTCCTCCGGCATCTACAGCATTTATAGTTGTTACCTCCAGGGCAATACTGGTATTTTCACATGCTACATAAGAAGTAGCGTAGTCTACAATGAGTTCAAAAGAAGCAGGCGTAACCACTACTGTACTCTCAGAGTCTAGTGATGTAGACGTACAAGCACCACCACTTAAGGTTACTCTTGCAAAATAAGTACCTGTTTCAGTGTCGCTTACAACGAGACTGGCGGAGGTAGCTCCTGCAACCGGACTACCATCTTTATACCATTGATAGGTGGGGGATGATGCATCCGTACTAACACTTAAAGTAGAATTTTGACCTGGCAGTAAAACTATGTTTGCTCCATTGTCTCTGGTAACTGTAAAATTTCCTGCATTGGTAAAAGTCACTGCGGCAGAACGCTCTATACAGGCACCCGGCCCAAAGATCTCCACCTCGTAATCACCTTCAAATCCAGGACTTGAAGCGTCTACAGTATATATGTAATTGTTAGAAGACGGAATAACCGCTCCATTTTGATACCATGTATATGTTAAACTTGGATTATTGATATTAGCCTCCAATGGCATGGTCTCCCCGCTACACAGATCTGTTTTGGCCGGAGGGTTTATAGCAACACCCAGACTTGTGCCTGTGGTTACGTCAATTATATTAGAAAGTGTATTTCCGGAACCGGAACAGGCGCCATAATCTATTTCCACGTTGTACATGCCTGAAGCTGTTACTGTAATGGATTCTGATTTCTCAGAAAGCGGCGTTCCTGATCTGTACCAATTATACTGAAAGGTATCTGCATTGGCCAATCCGTAAACTTCTAACGTAATGGAATTGCCATCACATACTTCTGCAGTACCATCACCAAAATCGGCTTGGCCCTGAGGTCTAATAGTTAGTCCACTGTTTACCCCAATGTAGTACATAGGGTATGGATCTGAAGCAGGTCCGGTAACGGCCGGACTAGTACTACGAACACGAAGTCTGTAGTTTTCACCTCTGGTGTCTGTGGGAACTGCGAATTGCATATAGAAATCAAATACAAGATTCTTAGAACCATCTCTGGCAAGTTCAACAGGGCTGCTAAAATCTCCTGTGGCATCAGACAATTCGAGAATAAACTCGTTATCTGTATTCACTAAAGGCGGATTCCATGTAAATTGAACCCAGTAATCGTTAAAGGAAGCAGAGGCACAAGCCCTGTTCCATGGAGTAGCCCCGGGAGGGGGCGTTTGATTTGGAGCAGCCACTGGTGCATTTAGCACCTGGGCATGCATACTACCCAGACCCAGTAGGAGGATCGGCAGCATCATAAATCGTACGATGTAAAATAATTTTGTTTTCATAAGCGAGTGTAGTTTTGGGGGACTACAGTGGCGGCATCTCAATCTAAATCCACCATTTTTTCTCATCCCATTAGTATTCAGTAACAAATATGTCATATAATTAGCGCGACAAGAATTTAATGTTGTAGGCACAATTAAATATGTTGTGAAATGGTACTATTTGTATGGATAGGCTTTTTAATAGGCCTTTTACTCCCATTTTTCGTACCTTTGCGGCTTCAAAAAGCGGGTAATGAGCGAAGAAAAAAAAGCGCTGAATTTTATAGAACATATTGTTGAGGAAGATCTCTCTAAAGGATTTCCCAAAGAACAATTGCGTTTCCGATTTCCACCAGAACCAAATGGATATTTACACATTGGGCACGCAAGCTCTATTTGTCTCAATTTTGGG
>CBDUON010000164.1:0-4894 GCA_965368835.1 uncultured Eudoraea sp.
TGCTCCCCAAACTGCCCATTGGCCTGGTATTGAGCCCCGTCAAAACTCCTGCGATAGGAGAGTCCGGCCCATACGGTCCCAAAGGAAACATCTTTGTATACCTTAGCGTTGATATCTACGGTCTCTTCTTCAGTAAATTCCGTGATCTGGAATAAAACGGAAGGTTCTACACGCCATTCGGTCTTTCCAAAAATATAGCCTACAGAAAACAAATACCTTCTAAGATTATCAAATTCAATGGCAGTATAAAGGTCTCTTCCACTACCCAGGGCATTTAATAAGGTTGCATGGGCATAGAATTCCATATAATTATAAGACATACCAAAATCGACATTGAAATACCCAACACTGTTGCGAGCACCGGAAATTATCGGATCCGGGATAACTGACCTGAATTCGGTTTCGTCCAGGCTGCTAAGAATAAAGCCAGCGCTAAGTCCAAATGACACCTGATTAAGTATTCTGATATCTTCTCCAAATTGCAAATGATGGGCATATGTACCCTTAAATCCTGTTTGTGAATGGTAGCCATTGGCGTCATTGAACAAGATAACTCCTACCCCACTGGGGCTCTCTCCCAACCTCCAATTAACACTTAACGTCTGTAAATTGGGTGCTTCATCTACATTAAACCACTGTTTCCTGGCCGTAAGCCGTATTTTTCCTCCCAGCCCTATTCCCGCCATAGACGGGTGTACCAGATAGTAATTATCCGATAAATAATCAAAATAAACAGGGATGCCCTCTTGCGCATTAGAAGTACCAATGAAGCCGAGGCATGCGATTAAAATTAAAAAGATTTTTCTCATCTAGGATGGGACAAAGTGAATGGCTGTACGTTCAAATATAATGTATAACGGCTTAAAGCGAACATTATTATATGCTGGTTAGCTTGAAAAATGGTTGTATTTTTGTTCAAAATAGACAGCATGAAAGAGTATGTAATTACCGTGAAGGAGACCAATACCCCGGCTATCTTAAAATTTGAGGCCAATCACTTTCTTACAACCAACACCAATTACGAGTTTAAAAATATAGATGAGGCCAAAGCCTCACCCCTGGCGCAGCAACTTTTTTACCTGCCTTTTGTAAAGACCGTATACATTTCCGGGAATTTTATTGCCTTGGAACGCTTTGATATTGTTGCCTGGGAAGATGTGCAAAATGAAGTGGCCCAGCAATTAGTAGAATATCTTAATTCTGGTGCCCCTGTGATCATTGAAGAGTCTACTGCGTCTAAAGTGGCCATTACGCTTTATGCTGAAGTAACTCCCAACCCTTCTGTGATGAAATTTGTGGCCAACAAGAAATTGGTCCCTGCTACTTTCGAATTTAAAAATATTGACGAGGCCCAGAATTCTGAATTGGCCAAAGCACTCTTCCATTTTCCTTTTGTTAAAGAGGTCTTTATGGATGAGAACTATATTTCAGTAATGAAGTATGAAGTAGCGGATTGGAATGATATTACTATGGAGCTCCGCGAAATGATCCGTGTTCATATTGCAGAAGGAAAGGAAATTGTATCAGCTCAGGCAGAAACATCACAAATTAAAAATGATTCCGGGAAACAGTCAGAAATTGTCTCCGATGATGAAACCTCTCAGCAGATCATCCAGATCCTTGAAGAATATGTGAAACCGGCGGTTGCCATGGATGGAGGAAATATTCTTTTTCAATCTTATGATGAGGAGCTAAAAACCGTAAACGTTATCTTACAAGGCGCATGTAGTGGTTGTCCCTCTTCTACCTTTACCCTGAAAAATGGCATTGAGACCATGCTTAAAAACATGATGGGAGACAAGATACATGAAGTTGTGGCCATCAATGGCTAATACCCTTATGAATACTTGCAAATTCTTCAAATTCTTCGGACCTTTAAGAGAATCTAAAATGTACATATTATGGCAATTTTAAAAGTAATAGAAGTATTAGCAAATTCTAGTGAAAGCTGGGAGGATGCTACCCAAAAAGCGGTCTCTCAAGCCTCTAAATCGGTAAAAAATATTCGTTCAGTTTATGTAAATGAACAAAGTGCAACCGTAAAGGACGGAAGAGTAGACGATTTTAGGGTGAATGTTAAGATCACCTTCGAAGTGAAGTAGGTCTTCAAAAAAAATAATAGAAAGCACCTTCATTGGTGCTTTTTTTTTGAACAATTTGTAATTCGGCACACCTTGAATACTCCTTTTCCACATACAAATGCCCTGATAGACGAAACCAGTCCGTATCTGTTGCAGCATGCCCATAATCCAGTTAACTGGAATGCATGGAATGCCGAAATACTTGCCCAGGCCAAAAAAGAAAATAAACTACTATTGATCAGCATAGGCTATGCCGCGTGTCACTGGTGCCATGTGATGGAACATGAGTGTTTTGAAGATGAGGATGTAGCCGCAGTAATGAATCAGCATTTTGTCAATATAAAAATAGACCGGGAAGAAAGACCAGATGTGGACCATATCTATATGGATGCATTACAGATGATGACCGGAAGCGGTGGCTGGCCCCTGAATATTGTGGCTTTGCCAGATGGCCGACCTTTCTGGGGGGCAACCTATGTGCGAAAAAAGGATTGGATCACCGTCTTGGGTCAATTAGCAACACTTTATAAGACAGATCCAAAGAAGGTGACAGACTATGCCAAAAATTTGGCAAATGGCCTTCAAAGCATCAATCTCATCCCCAGTCCGGAAAACCAGGAAACCATCACCAAAGAAGCCATTAAAGATGCTGTCTCCCAATGGTCACAGTACTTTGATACTTTTTTGGGAGGGCATAAGCGGGCGCCAAAATTTATGATGCCGGTTAATCTCGACTTCTTGTTACACTATGCTACCCTGTTTCAGGACCAGAATATCACGGACTATGTGCACACTACCCTTACCCGTATGGCCTATGGAGGCATTTATGACCATTTGGGAGGAGGATTTTCCCGCTATTCAGTAGACACCAAATGGCATGTACCACATTTTGAGAAAATGCTCTATGACAATGCCCAATTAATCTCTTTATACGCCAAGGCTTATGGAGCTAATGGAAATATTTTGTACAAAAAAGTAGTGGAAGAAACTATTTCCTTCGTTAGCCGGGAATTGATGTCAGCAGAGGCCGGATTTTATTCTTCCCTTGATGCCGATAGCATAAATCCAAAAGGTGAACTAAAGGAAGGTGCATATTACGTTTGGACAGAAGCAGAACTGCAAGAATTACTTAAGGATGACTTTGCTCTCTTTAAAGATTATTACAACATAAATTCCTACGGATTTTGGGAAGAGGAGATGTATGTCCTTATACGCGATGCCACTGATGAAGAGGTCGCTAAGAAGCACGACCTCGATATTAATTCCCTCAATAAAAGGATCGAAAACTGTAAAAAACTCTTGTTATCTAAGAGAGAATTACGTCCCAGACCACGGTTAGATGATAAAATATTAACCTCCTGGAATGCCCTGATGATCAAAGGTTTGGCCGAAGCTTATCGCTATCTCGGCAATACGGATTATTTGAAAATGGCCAAAAAAACGGCTGTCTTTTTAGAGCAGAGGATCTTAAAAAAAGATGGGAGCATATATCATAACCACAAGGAAGGAAAAAGCACCATTGAAGGTTTTCTGGAAGACTATGCTACCCTGATCGATGCTTATTTGGCACTATATGAAGTTACTTTTGAGGAAGAATGGCTGAATAGAGCAGCAGCTCTAACAGACCACTGCCTGGCGCACTTTTTACAGGAGGAAAGCGGTTTGTTTTATTTTACTTCCGATACCCAGGATGTCATGGTAAGAAGATCTCTGGAAACCACAGATAATGTTATTCCAGCTTCTAATTCTATCCTGGCTCATTGTTTGTTTAAACTATCTGGTTTTTTTCCCGAAGCCAACTATTTGTCGCATTTTGAAAAGATGATAACACATATGCGGGAAAGTATACTGAAAAATCCTAACAGTCATGCTCACTGGCTTCAACTACCCCTATTCCAAAATTTTCCATTTCAGGAAGTAGTGATAACCGGGAAATCTTATCAGGAATATGCTGCTGATATCAGGGGTATATATCTTCCAAATATCCTCCTTGCCGGAACAGAAAATAAGAGTACACTCAGCCTTTTTGAGAATAGGATAGATGCTGCGAAAACTCAGATTTATATCTGCGAAAATGGCGCCTGCAAACTACCTGTTTCTTCACCAGAAGAAGCGCTTAAATTGCTTTGATCTTTCCCAAGGCTTAACAAGACTTTAAAGAATATAATTTGACTATACTCTTAAATTTCCGTTGCTTTGCAGCCTAATTAAAAAATATGGCTTCATTCGCAGAATATACTGAATATTTAGACCAGGGCGTAAAGTGGTTTATGGAGATCCTTCCGAACCTTATAACTGCCACCATCATTCTAGTTGTAGGGTATTGGATCGTGAAAATAATTAACCGACTGGTTCATAAATTCTTTCAAAAAAAGGATTACGATCTGGCATTGGAAAGCTTCCTTCAAAGCTTTATCAATATCGCCTTAAAACTATTGCTCTTTGTGTTGGTGATCACCCAGTTGGGAGTTAAATCATCTTCCCTTGTAGCATTGGTTGGTGCGGCCGGTTTAGCTGTTGGTCTCGCCCTTCAGGGTTCACTTTCCAATTTTGCGGGAGGTGTACTTATTCTGGTATTTAAACCATTTAAAGTAGGCGATTTTATTTCGGCTCAGGGCGTTGATGGTACGGTGAAGGAAATTACAATTTTTACAACGAAACTGAATACATTTGGGAACCAGGTAGCCATTCTGCCTAATGGTCAACTCTCCAACAATAACATCATTAATTACAATGCGGAGGATACCCGAAGAGATAAGATCGATATTGGGATTGGGTATGGCTCCAACATCAAAAAAGCCAAAGAGATCTTG
>CBDUON010000165.1:0-4862 GCA_965368835.1 uncultured Eudoraea sp.
ATGTAAAGGCTCCCAACACTTCTACCAATACCTTTGCCTTTAATGCCGGACTGGTATATGATCTCCTGGATACCGGATCTGTGGCCTTTGTTGCACAAGAGGTGAAAGAAATTGTAAAAGAACCTATTAAGGCAAATCTGGTCTTTAGAACGGGGATCAACGAGAGCGACGTCATCAATTCCGGGCAGTACCCATTTTATATACTTTCTGCCTATGCGGATAAACGAATTGGCAGGTTAAGTGCTATACAATTAGGGACAGACATCTTTTTTTCTAACTTTCTTAAGGACCTGATCAGATATCAGGCTGTTTCCTTCCCTGAACTCAATGTAGATTCCGATGATGATTACAAGCGGGTAGGGATCTTTGTAGGTCATGAACTGTTTATCAATAGGATGAGCATTATTACTCAATTGGGATACTATGTGTACTACCCGTTCGATTTTGAAGGACAAGTCTATAATCGTGTTGGTTTAAAGCGATATTTTGGAGAGAAATGGTTTGCAGCTATCACTCTAAAATCGCATGCTGCCAAAGCCGAAGCAGTGGAAATAGGTGTGGGTATCCGATTATAAAAAATGAAGAGACAATTAGGATGAATAAGAGTACATATATAATACTATTTTGTTTCAGTGCACTGCTTTTCCTGGGGTGTAATGGAGATAATGTACCTGATTGCTTTCAGAACGCCGGAGAGTTGATACGCGACGAAGTGAGCCTGCCCGGCTTTGAAAAGATCACTGTTTTTGAGAATGTAGAACTTATTCTGAGTGAAGGTCCGGTGCAGCAGGTGGTCATTGAAACCGGGAAGTTTTTACGTTCAGAAATAACGGCTGAAGTTGAAGGAGACAGACTGGTTCTTCGTAATACCAACAACTGTAACCTATTCCGGGAATACGGGATCACAAAGGTCTTTATTACCGCTCCGAATATAAATGAGATACGGAGCAGTACAGGTTGGCCCATCCGGAGCGAAGGCACTCTTACATTTCCAGAATTGCAATTGATCTCAGAAAGTTTTAATAACCCGGAAACTGAAACAACAGATGGGTCTTTTGATCTCGATCTTGCCACACAGAATCTGACACTTGTAGCCAACGGAATTGCTTATTTTCAACTAAGGGGCAGTACGCAACGCTTTAGTGCCAATATAGCGGCAGGAGATTCCAGGATAGAAGCCGAAGAATTCATAGCACAAGAGGTGGTCATCAACCATAGGGGAAGTAATGATATGCTGGTAAATCCACAACAGATACTCCGGGGAGTGATAAGAGGCACCGGAGATGTTCTGAGTTTTAATCGGCCAGATTCTGTTACGGTGGAAGAACTGTACAGAGGACGATTGATTTTTAAGTAGGACCAATATGGGACTTGTATCATACATAAGAAAACTCTTCTTTTCTGAAACTACCGGGGAGATCCCCGGGAATAGGGGAAATATAAAACACATTGATTTCTTGCTGCAAGAATTGGTCGATACCGGAAAAGTACCGGGGATGTCTGTCACTGTATTAAAAAATGGAGAGAAACTCTTCCAAAAAGGGTATGGGTTTGCTGATTTAGATCAAAAAGTAGAAGTTGATCCGGGAAAGACACTCTTTAGAATAGCCAGTGCCTCCAAACCTATTGCAGCCATGGCACTGGCCAAAATGGTGGCAGATAAGATGATAGATCTGGATACTTCGTTCTATGAATATGTGCCGTATTTTCCCAAAAAGGAATATGATTTCACTATTCGGCAACTGGCCTCTCATACAGCCGGCATACGCGGATATCGAGGTAAGGAATACGCCTTAAACAAGCCTTATTCCATCAAGGAAAGTTTAATAATATTTCAGGATGATCCCTTAGAATTTCAACCGGGCACGGATTATTTATACACCAGCTTTGATTGGGTAATGATCTCCCTGGCAATGGAGGAGGTGAGTGGCATGCCCTTTTCGGAATATGTAAAAAAAGAGGTGTTAGATCCTTTGGGAATGCATTCTACCTATGTAGAATATCCTGAGGTTTCCAGAAAGTACAAGGCTACACCGTATACCAGAAGGAGATCTGGTTTTCGGCTGGCTATACAAGTGGATAATCAATACAAATTAGCGGGGGGAGGCTATCTTTCTACCTCAGAAGATCTCGCAAAACTGGGGCAGGCAAGTCTGGTAAATGCTTTGATCCCTGCGGAGATCATGACTCAATTTCTATCCCCCCAAAGGACAAAGGGTCATTCTACGTACTATGGCCTGGGGTGGCAGGTAAGTGAAGATTTCAAAGGCCGTCCATACATAGGTCATGTGGGCAATGGAATTGGTGGCTATAGCAATTTCCTTGTATATCCCAGGGAAGAGGTGGTCATAGCGCTATTGATCAATTGTACAGATCCCCGGATACAGGGAGCCCTGGAAGAAGAAATATATCCCTTATTTTTTAAGGAAGCTACCATTGCTTAGTAGCTTATTTAGTTTTCTGTTCTATTTGAGTTCAATGTAATTCGTTATCTTTAAGGCTGTTTGCAAGGGCATCTAGATCATCTTGCTTTTGCTGTTTAAAGTTCTTTCAGAATAAATAACTAACTGCACTTACAATGAAAAGAAGAGATTTTTTAAAGAATACGGCGGTGGCCTCCTCGGTCTCCTTACTACCTTCCTCCATGTGGGGAATACATCAGGATAAAAAATTACGAACTGCACATATTGGTGTAGGGGGAATGGGAGCAGAGGATTTAAAATCTGTTTCCTCGCATAAAATGGTTGAGGTAGTAGCGCTGTGTGATGTGGACTCTAAGAATCTGGAAGCCGCTAAAGTGTTGCATCCAAATGCCAGAGTATTTGCAGATTATCGAATGATGTTTTCTGAAATGGTGAATGAAATAGATGCGGTCATAGTTTCTACTCCAGATCATACACATGCGCCGGCTTCAATGTTGGCTATGCAATTAGATAAACCGGTCTATTGTCAAAAACCACTGGCTCATCATGTAGCAGAAGTTAGGGCCATGAGAAAACTTGCAGAAGAAAAGAAACTGATCACCCAGATGGGTATACAGGTACATTCATTTTACGATTATAAGTTAGCCACGCTGCTGATCCAATCCGGGATCATAGGGAAGGTTTCTTGTGTCCGAGCCTGGTCTCCAAAGAATTGGGGATATGATGGTCCGGCACCAACGGGGGCAGATCCCGTTCCAGCTAATCTGAATTGGAATTTATGGTTGGGAACTGCTGCAAACAGGCCTTATAAAGAGCAGGTATATCACCCTGCCAATTGGCGGAAGCTGGAAGATTTTGGCTGCGGTACTTTAGGTGACATGGGAGTGCATATTTTTGACACCCCTTATAATGCACTGCAGTTGGATGTGCCTTTTACGGTAAAGAACCAATGTCGCAGACCTAATGGCTTTGGATACCCGGAGAACAATACAGTTACCTATGAATTCCCGGGTACTCCGTACACTGCTGAAACTCTAAAATGGGTTTGGTACGATGGGAAAGGAGCACCTGCCATGCATAAGGATCTTAAATTGCCCAATAAGGAAAAACTTCCACTACAGGGAGCTATGTTTATAGGCGAAAAGGGAAGATTACTCCTACCTCACTTCATGGAATTGCCAAGGCATATTGTGGATGGGGAATATCGGGAAATAGATGTGACCCCTTTTGAAAAGGCAGGTCAGATTGGCGAGCCTGTTCGTGACTACGGCCTGGAAGGGCATAAGCACTATCATCAGTTCGTAGATGCCTGTTTAGGAACAGATAGCTGCACGGCACCATTTTCTTATTCTGCCCGACTAACAGAAACCATTTTGCTAGGTGTCATTGCAGGACAATTTCCAAATAAAAAATTGCATTGGGATAATACAACAGCCCAGTTTAAGGAGGAAAAGGCAAACAAATTTTTAGCTGGGAATTATCGGGATTTTTAGGAGGAGATCACGTATTAATCTTACCAATTTAAAGACCAGATTCTAACAAAAATTATATCTTTTTTAGTATCTTTAAAAGTAGAAGCCTTCGTTGAATATATTGGGCTTCTATCAATTTCATTTGATGAAAAATGGATCAAACCATACATTTTATGGTCGGTCTTTTTTTTATTTTAACCAAGGGTGAACAGAATTCAGTACTATAATCTGTCCACCAATATTTTGCAGTGTTTAAAAGATAATTAACTTATGCCTTTTCGTACTATTTGGGAAAATGAGGGGATTAAATGGGAGTTCTACGACTATGTAACTTCTTATGAGATTTGGGAAGCCAACGAGGTTTTTTTTAGCGACCCCAGGTCCAAAACTGCCAAATATCAGATCGTGCATACGCTTGAAACTACCGGAGTTGAATGGAATCCCTTAGATATTGTTGAAGTTTCAGCGAATGATGTGGCTGCCAGTAGATCATTAAAAAGGCTAAAGATGGCCTATATAGCAAATGATGATAAGATTAGGGAAAAGATTGAAAAGTATGTGGAAATCTCCAGGAATCTTAATTCCAACTGGCATTTCCGGGGATTTGAGTCCGAAGAAGAAGCCCGCTCATGGCTTGAAAATCATCAATAGAATTCCCTCATAGGATCTATGCATTTTTTTCTATTTGCATAGCTCTTATTTCGTATTGTTGGCATCCAAATCTTTAAATAGGTCTCTTATAAATTAAATCGGTACGTAGCTTTTAATAAAAATGTATTATTGGCTTTTTGATTTAAAAGCTGATCATTTATTATACCGCCAAAACTATCGTTTACATCACCACTCCCTGTAATCCCCTGAGACCAAACCAGAAATATTTCCGATCCCGGGATGTATTCCCAACGCAATACGAGGTTAGAACGGAATTGCACAAAAGCAAAGTCGGGATCTTCAAAACTATAGTCAA
>CBDUON010000166.1:0-4849 GCA_965368835.1 uncultured Eudoraea sp.
ATAAGAAGATTGGAAGAAGGGAGTCTGGTTGTTTTTCCACTTCACAATAATGGAATTCTTTATGGGGCCATTCAACACGGGGTACATAATTTCTATATTAGAGAAGAAGGAAAAGAAGACAGATGGACGAGTACGGCAAAATTTACTCACGTCTGGATTTTAGAAGAGGAGACCTTTAAATTAAGAGAGGCCTTGAGCTATGATCATCAGCAGCCTAATTAAACCTATACTATTGATAACCAAAAAATTAAGTGCATCAGAATTCAAGAAGATTTCGTAATTTAACAGTAGGTTCCGCTCCAATATTTATTGGATATAGGTTTACAACCCCAGGTAGACTATTCTTGGACCGGCAAACGAAGGGTTATGCAAATCAGATTCACTTTAGTGGTTATTTTTCTGATCTGTCTTGGCTGTAATAGAGGCTCAGAAATAGCAACTGATGACATACAAAGTACGACTGCCGAAGCGAAATTTGACAAAACAAAGTGGGGTACTAAAGAAGATTCTAAATATCCTTACAGAGATCAAATGCTTCATGATATTGTTTATAACGATGCAATAAGAGAACTCTCCAAAGAAGAACTATTAGATTTACTTGGGAAACCAGACCGAAGTAATAAAGGCCATTTGTATTATATGATATCGCAGAAAAAACTTGGATTCTGGCCTATTAAAACTAAGACACTCGTAATTAAACTCACTGAGGACAATTCCATTGAATGGATCAAAATTCATGAATAAAGAGTTTGATATTTAATACATTGAAACAAAAAAAACAACGAATGAAAACAATGACTTGCAATGAAATGGGAGGGGCATGTGACCAGGAATTTCGAGCCAACTCGTTTAAAGAAATTGCCGAAATGAGCAAAAAGCACGGAATGGAAATGTTTCAAAAAGGAGACAAACCACATCTCAGAGCCATGCAAAAAATGCGTGAGCTTATGAAATCTCCGGGCGATATGGAGGCATGGTATGATTCAAAAAGGAAAGAATTTGATGCTCTTCCCTGAAGAAATAACAGATTCCAATCGCCAAATTTCGAAATATTCTTGTCTGTAAAAAGCTCTTTTATTAGACAAAAGGGATTGACTTCTTCGTTTAGCGATAAAAACGCTGCTTTATCCATTTTACAATATCCTTTTCATGGCTCCAACTACTTTAGCATTCCAATTGCTAATGGAGAAACTATGAATTTTAAAATTAATTTTCTTGAAATGGCACGATTCGGTATATGTTTAGGGATCGCGTGGATAGCGTGGATGTGCACCTTTCACACAGGATCTATATTTTAAAGACAGACTTTATACACTAACTAACCAAAATGGAAAAACCGCCTTATCGGCGGTTTTTCTAATTTCTGAAACCAGGTATATTGCTTTATTACATTAATCTATACCCTGTCCTATAATATAAGGAGCTCCCATAGCCTTTAGCTCATTCTCCAATTGAGGGATGGTGGTATTCGCCATTGTCCTGATCTCATTATACAGACTACTTAACATGCCTTTGGCAATGTTCAGGTTTTCTTTGTGTAAAGGTGTTGGTCCATAGGTGGTTGCCATGCCTCGTCTCGCCACACCAAGATGAGATCCTACATTTGGTTTGGTGCGTTCTCCAACCTCTTGTTTAGACCTATTACCTTCTAAACGCTCTTCAAAATCAAAAAGCTGCTGTTTTACAGAGTGTAGTTTAGCATTCATGGCTCCCGGTGCAACATTAGCCCTGGAGAGGGCCAGCTGCATGGCTTTTACCTTATCCATACTTTCATCATACACAGCAGAAACTTTCGTTAACTGAGTTTGTACTGCATTGTACTCTGCGATATAAGTATTGTATTCCTCATAAGAAATACCTTTTAAGGTGCTTTCAAATAAAGGAGTAACCTTAAAACTAATGGGTCCGTCTAGTTGAGTGACCACTCCGTCTACTTCTTTGGAAAGGGTAGCGGTATAGGTCCCCGGCATAGCCATAGGCCCAGAATTCCACCATTGGTTGCCTCCACCACCTCCCTGACCGGGTCTAATGGCTCTGGTACTTGGATGTCTCAGATCCCAGGCAATCCTGTTAAGTCCTTTTTTGGTGCTGCCTTCCACGTTTCGGACCACATTATTATTAGCATCTCTGATGGTAATCCAAATTTTTGGATCTTCCTGTCTGCGCTCCTCTTCAAGAGCGTCCCATCCTGCAAAAGGAATGGAGGCATTTCTTTTCTCCAGTTCTTTCTCTTTTTCTTTTCTATCCTTTGCTTTGGTACTCATTTCATTAGCTAGCGAATACGTAAAAAAAGCACCAAAATCAGGATTCTTTGCAAAATAATAATCAGCCCCAGTGTTCCCTACTGTGCTTTTAGGAACATACCAGTCGGCTTCTCTGGTAGAATACAAACTGCCTTCCTTATTCAAGGTGGCCTCTGTCATTTCCCGCAGTGCACTATAATCATCCAGGACAAAAAAGCCACGGCCAAAGGAAGCCCCTACAAGGTCATTCTCATTTTTCTGGATCACCAGGTCACGGAAGGAAATAGTTGGTGCGCCTGGCACCTTGTGCCAGTTTACCCCTCCATTCATAGAGGTAAAAATCCCTTTTTCCGTACCTACAAATAATAGATTTTTGTTTATATGGTCTTGTACCAGGCGCCAAATAATGGTATTTGCAGGAAGATCTCCTTTTATAGAACGCCAGCTAGCTCCTTTATCAGAACTTTTAAATAAGTAAGTAGAAAAATCTCCTTCTTTGTGGTTATCCAAGGCCACATAGACTGTGTTTTCATCAAATAAATCGGCTTTGATGTCATTGACAAATGAGCGCGATGGCAAGCCCATACTGGTAACGGCAATCCTGCGCCAATTACCACCATCATCCGTGCTCACCTGGATATATCCATCATCTGTTCCTGCATACAAAACACCGGCTTTTACGGGCGATTCTGAAAGAGAGGTGATCGTATTATAATTAGACATGGCACCTACGTCCCAGGCATTGTCCCAGCTTTGTTGTTTCCCCATAATAGGCAGGGTGATACGTTCCTCGTTACGGGTAAGATCGCCCGAAATGGGTGTCCAGCTATTCCCTCGGTCTTCCGATTTCCATACCCTGTAAGAGGCAAAATATAGCCTGGAAGCTTTATGTGGACTTACTAAAATAGGCGCATCCCAATTGTAACGTTCAAAGGGTTCCCCGGCCCTTGGTTGAGGCTGAATAAACACCCGATCCCCGGTGATAAGGTCAACACGGTGTAAGCCACCCTGTTGGGTTTCCGCGTAAATAATATGATTGTACTCCGGGTCCGTGGCTGATTGATGCCCGTCTGCTCCTAAAGTCTTATACCAATGTGCATTGCGTATTCCTTGCTGTTCGTCTGTACGGGAAGGCCCTCCGGCAGATCCGTTGTCCTGAGTACCACCAAAGATGTGGTAAAAAGGTTTTTGATTATTCACCGCTACCTTGTAGAATTGAGTAAGCGGTAAATTCTTGATATAGCGCCATGTTTGGGCAAGATCGAAGCTTTCGTAAATTCCGGCATCTGTACCTACCAGCAGATAATCTGGATCGTCTGCCCGGAAGGTGATAGAGTGGTTGTCAGAATGCTTGTCTTCTTCTTGTAGCTGCTCAAATGTCTTACCTCCATCATTTGAAGTAAGTATCCGAACATTCATGAGATATAAACGGTCAAAGGCATGCGGGCTGGCATATAATTCCTGGTAGTAATGTGGTCCTGTACCTCCGGAAACGGTGTCCGACATTTTTTTCCAGGAAGAACCTCTGTCCTCTGAGCGGTATACCGCACCTTTGGTTCTGTCTAATTCAATAGCAGCATACAAAACATCTGGTTGCTGAGGTGAAATAGCGATCCCTATTTTCCCCATATTAGATTTTGGTAAGCCGGTACTTAATTTTTCCCAGGTTTCTCCACCGTCTTCTGAACGGTGCAAACCAGAATCTGGCCCACCACCCATTAAGGCGGCTACCGTACGGTGTCTTTGCCAGGTAGCAGCATACAACCTGTCCGGGTTTCTTGGATCCATCATTATATCCGTAACACCGGTCCATTCATTACCTTTTAAAACATTCTTCCAACTTTTTCCTCCATCAATAGATTTGAATAAGCCACGCTCTCCGCCTTTACTCCAAAGCGGTCCCTGTGAGGCAACCCAGATAACATCGGGATTCGTAGGATGAACTATTATTTCAGAGATGTGTTCTGAGGTTTTTAAGCCCATATTTTCCCAGCTATTACCGCCATCTTTACTTCTATAGACACCATCGCCATATGCCACGTGCCTGCCTCCTACATTTTCGCCACTTCCTACCCAAATGGTAGAAGGGTTATTAGGATCTATAGTAAGACAGCCTATGGAATAGGAAACTTCCTTGTCAAATAATGGAGTCCAGGTTGTGCCTGAGTTCTCTGTTTTCCAAACACCACCAGAGCCTACAGCAACGTACCATGTGCTGGGATCATCAGGATGTATCACAATATCTGCAATACGTCCAGATAAGAACGCCGGACCTACATTTCGTAATTGAAGTCCGGCTAGTGAGAGTTTGTCTTCTTTGGCAGTAGTAGCTGAACTACTAGTGCGATTGCGCTGCGCAAATCCTATAGTAGTAATAGTACAAAGGAGTGCGAGTAATAATACTTTTCTCATGTTAGTGTTTTTAAGTTAGCGGTGTTATCCAAAGTATCTGGACTCCCTAAAATACAATATTTCTTATAAATTTTATGATGTTACTAAATAGTATTAGAAAGAGGAGTGCTGCCTCGGCAGGCATTGCGTTCCTTTTATCGATGCGTTCAGAATAAAGCCGACAATAATGTATACATTTAATGTTCTAAAAATAG
>CBDUON010000167.1:0-4809 GCA_965368835.1 uncultured Eudoraea sp.
GGCATCTCCCTCCATGATAGTTATATGACCCTGTCCATTGCGTTCAGCATTTTCTATGGCATTGAGATAGCTCCAATGGTCTATGTCTATTCCATCTACAGAAGAGGCTCCTTTCATGGCCGCCAGTATAGCCAGAACTGCCGTTCCACATCCCATATCTAATACCACCTTCCCCTTTAGATCCATGTCTAACAGGAATTCCAACATCATATATGTTGTTTCATGATGCCCCGTTCCAAAACTCATTTTTGGTTCTATGACAATATCGTATTGCACCTCTTTCTTCTCATGAAAAGGCGCCCTAACCATACATTTAGAGCCTATCTCAATAGGTTCGAAATGAGTTTCCCATTTTTTGTTCCAGTTTTCCGGGGGTATTTCCCGGATTTGATGTGTAATTTGAAAGGATGGATCTTTTAGTATGCCAATATCCTGCAGCAGTTCACTTTGCCAATCCTGTTTTCTTATGTAGGCATTAAGGCCCTTCTCTGTTTCTTCAAAGCTTTCAAAAGGGTATTCACTCAATTGCGCCAATAAGATGTCAGTGCCCGGTACTTTTGGAGTAACCACAAAGCTGCATTCAATATAGAAATGACTCATGCCAATTAAATTGCGGCAATGATGGCTGCAAAATCTTCGGCAACCAGGGCAGCACCTCCTATCAGTCCGCCATCTACGTCTGGCTTGGAAAAGATCTCGTTGGCATTACCCGGCTTTACACTCCCACCGTACAGGATGGTCACCTTTTGAGCAGTCTCCTGATCATAGGCCCCGGCAATAGTTTTGCGAATAAAGGCATGCATTTCCTGAGCTTGTTCCGGCGAAGCAGTTTCTCCCGTACCAATGGCCCATACAGGTTCATAAGCCAGGACAATTTTTCCCCAATGCTTTTTATCTACATGGAATAAACCGTTTTTTAGTTGCCCCTCCACTACCTTAAAATGATCTCCGCCTTTTCTGTCTTGTAATTCTTCCCCAAAACAAAAGATGACCCGCATAGTTGCTTTTAGGGCTGCATCTACTTTTTTCGCTAAAAGGGCATCGTCTTCTCCAAAATAGGCTCTGCGTTCAGAATGACCCAGGATCACGGTTTTTATACCAATAGACTGCAACATATTGGCAGAAATTTCACCGGTATATGCCCCATTTTCAGCGAAATGCATATTCTGGGCAACTACCTCCATAGATGATGCTGACAGCTGCTTTACGGCCTGTGCTAAATTTACAAACGTTGGGGCCACCATCACCTCAGCAGTTGTAGCTGGTATCTTATTAAGTAGTTGGGTAAGAAGTTCTGCAGTTTCACTGCTATTCTTATTCATCTTCCAGTTTCCTGCAACTATTTTATTTCTCATCTTGTTTATCTTATTAATGGTCAATTATTAAATGTGAGTTCGTCCATATCATTATAATGAACTTTTTGAATAATGACGCCCTTTTTTAACACCAGTACTCCCGGATTAGACCTTACAATTGTTTTAAGCGTGGTCTCGTCTGTAAAATAAAAAGGGAAATCTAGCTTAAATTCATCAATTGCTTTTGAGCTCCATTCCTCATTGGATGCAGACATCGCTATCACTTTAAAGCCATTAGCGATTGCGTTATCCGTTACCTTTTTAAGCTCATTGTATACCTCAAAATTGCTCTTTGCCAGGTCATAGGCAATGACCATTACAAGATTTTCTTCCTGCAGCAGGGTCCCAGAAAAGTCTTCTCCATTTTGCTCAATGGTAAAATCGTGAATGGGTGGTTCGTATCCCGCTTGGATCTCTGTGGTCTCTACTTCCAGAAAAGTTCCGTCTACGGTTGGGTACTCCCCATTGGTTACAAGGGTAGTCTCTTCTCCATTCACATCAAACGTCCAGGCGTATTCAAAAATGGCTTTAGGGGCATCTGCAGGCACGGTCATGCCATCCGGAATACTAGCTCCAATTTTATAGGGCCTGAAATCTATCCAGGGTAAATGGTTGATCACATAATTCACAAACAGCCCGCAAAGAAACAGTGAAATTACCATTATGATCCTGGATGTTCGCGGACCAAAGAGAGGTTTTATAAATCGCCTTCCCAGCAATAGAATAATTATAAAGAACAATAAGACCACATCCTTGGTAAAGGATTCCCAGGGTGTAAGTTTTACCGCATCGCCAAAACAGCCACAATCGGTTACCTTATTAAAATAGGCAGAATAAAAAGTGAGGAACGTAAAGAACACTATCATCGCCAATAAGCTCCAGAGAGTGATCTTTTTCTGATAGCCCAACAAGAGTAAGACTCCAAGCAATACCTCCAGGATAACAAGAATTATGGCCAATGCCAGAGCATAAGGCATCAAAAATCCAAGGTCTAAAACTCCCGGACTAAAATACTCCTCCAGTTTAAAGGAAAACCCAACCGGGTCGTTCAGCTTAATCAGGCCCGAGATTATAAAAAGGATCCCGACAAATATTCTCGATATGGTTACAATGATCTTCATAGGTTTTGATTTGGGGTCAGGAATTTTCTTCTTCCAGATGAATCATAGCAAAAACTGCATAATTAATGATATCCTGATAGTTAGCGCTAATTCCTTCGCTGACCAGGGTAACCCCTTTATTATCCTCTATCTGTTTAACTCGCAGCAATTTTTGAAGGATGAGGTCTGTTAAAGAACTTACTCTCATCTCACGCCAGGCTTCCCCATAGTCATGGTTTTTATCTTCCATAAGACTTTTGGTGGCCTCAGCATATTGATCAAAGAGAACAGTTGCCTGCTTTGTATTGAGATCTGGTTGTTCCACCACCCCTTTTTCTATTTGAATAAGGGCCATGATAGAATAATTAATGATCCCGATGAATTCTGATTTTTCGCCCTCATCCACTTTACGGACATCATTTTGTTGTAAACTTCGTATGCGTTGTGCTTTAATAAAGATCTGATCCGTAAGTGAGGGGAGTCTGAGGATACGCCAGGCACTGCCGTAATCCTTCATTTTTTTTACGAACAATTCCCTACACCGCTGTATGATGGCATCGTATTGTTCTGAAGTTTGCTGCATATTCTTCTAATTTGCGTACATTTCGTACGAAATACTGTCGGCCTCAAAGGTCGGAGTTTAATCTAAATCGACAAAATGAATTCTGGCAGATAACGCCTGTTCTTATATGATGACGTTAAATTGCAAAGGAAGTCTTATAGATCTGCAACAACCCAAGGTAATGGGTGTCTTAAACCTTACCCCCGATTCCTTTTATGATGGGGGCAAATACAAGGACGAAAAAAGTATCCTGATACAGACCGAACAAATGCTGGAAGAAGGTGCTGCCTTTATTGATATAGGGGCCTATAGTTCCCGTCCCGGAGCAGAAGATATTTCAGTAGACGAAGAATTAAAAAGGATTTCCCCGGTAGTAGCACTTTTAGTGAAACAATTCCCTGATATCATTCTAAGTATAGATACGTTTAGAAGCAGGGTTGCACAGGAGTGCATAGACCACGGAGCGGCCATCATCAATGATATTTCTGCCGGAGTTTTGGATCCACACATGATGGAAACGGTCGCTAAAATGAAGGTGCCCTACATTATGATGCATATGAAGGGAACGCCCCGGACCATGAAAGATCTGAATACCTATACCGATCTTGTTGAAGAGATTTGCTTTTACTTTTCAGAAAAAATAGCGGCTGCCCGGACGCTGGGAATACATGACATTGTCATTGACCCTGGTTTTGGTTTTGCCAAGAACATAGCTCAAAATTATGAATTACTTCAAAAGTTCTCTTTGTTTAAAACCTTTGAAGTGCCCTTATTGGCCGGACTTAGCAGAAAGTCTATGATCTATAAGGTGTTGGGGAAGACCCCGGATGAAGCACTCAATGGCAGCACGGCACTCCATATGGTAGCCCTGGAAAAAGGTGCTAATATCCTCAGGGTGCACGATGTAAAAGAAGCGGTAGAATGTGTGGCCCTCTTTGAAAAATTAAGCATACAAGCAGAATAGTCTTTTGTAGACTATTTTTTCTAATTTTACAAAAACGATCAGATTGGACTTTCTAAATTTCCTGGATTTTAAAATTACAGATCTTATAGACATCCTTCTTGTCGCTATACTTCTCTATTACATATATAAATTGGTCCGTGGCACTGCAGCTGTCAACATCTTTATAGGGATCGTTTTTGTATGGGCCTTCTGGAAACTTACCCAATTGCTGGAAATGAAAATGATCAGCAGCGTTGTTGGAGGTTTTATGCAGGTTGGACTTATCGCTCTGATCGTGGTCTTTCAACAGGAAATCAGAAAATTTCTTCTGATGATTGGCTCCACCAATCTGTCTAACAAACGCAATTTTGTAAAACGTTTTAATTTTTTAAAACAAGATGGGATAGTTCCAGATCTGAAGGTTCCTGTAGTATTGGAGGCTTGTGAAAAAATGGGAAAAAGCAGAACCGGAGCCATTCTGGTCATAGAACGCAGCAATTCCCTCGATTTTATAAAGTCGTCCGGAGACAGGATGAATGTAGAATTAAACCTCCCCATTTTGGAAAGTATTTTCTTTAAGAATAGTCCGCTACACGATGGTGCAGCTATCATCCGAGGGAACCGAATCATTGCTACAAGGGTTATTTTGCCATTATCCCAGGAGCGCAATATTCCCCTGCGATTTGGCCTTAGACACAGGGCGGCTATTGGGATCACAGAAAAAACAGATGCTTTGGCCCTGGTGATCAGCGAAGAAACCGGAAGTATTTCTTACATCAAAAATGGTGAGTTCACCATGTATAAAGATATCAACGAATTAGAAAAGATATTAAAAAAGGACCTTCAGTA
>CBDUON010000168.1:0-4808 GCA_965368835.1 uncultured Eudoraea sp.
AGTTGGTAGGGTCTAACGATTACCTCTTCCAAAGCGTAGGCCAATTCTGTAAGGGCTATTTTGGTATCACTGAATTTGAACATATCATTGGTGACCCGTATTTTCTGAGATTTAAATCCGAGATAGGAGAAATACAAGGTGTCATTAACAGCGGCTCTAATAGAGAATTCACCTCGCTCGTTGGTAATGGTACCGATAACCTGATTGAGATTTACCACATGCACGCTCTCCAGGGGCTCATCAGTTTGAGCATTGATCACGATGGCACCAAATTGATCACTTTGCCCGGCAGGAGCATTGTCCTGGGCAAAGATCAGCACAGAACTTAATAGAGCAAGCCATAAGAGAATTTGTTTTTTCAAAGAAAACCCAGTTTTTACACGAATAAACCAAAAAATCTAGCGAAAGATATCTTTTTTAATACAGAATTAACTAAAAGAATCCATCCCTTTTTTTACTTCTTCTTTTACCAGTGCTGCGCTGACTCGACCCTTTTGAGAATGAACGTTCTTTAAAACTACCTTTCCCTTTGTTGTCTTTGTGTCTTCTTCTGCCTTTATCTTTTCCTCTTCGACCTCCGCCACCTTCAGGGCTTTTAGATTCTTCTACATTTACAAACCTGCCGTCTACTTTAAATTCTTTAAAAGTATTTAAGATAAGGTCTTTAAATTCCGGGTTAGTATTAAAGAAGGAAAAACTGTCCTTAACATCTACTCTGTAGACATCGTCTTTTCCAATATTCAGTTTATCCCTGAGAAAATCTTTTAAAGACATCCAGTCATAACCATCTTTTTCCCCCACATTGATAAAATACCGAACTGTGCCATCTGAGGAAGAATCTTGCCCTCTGGAACTATGGGAATCCCGTTCACCTCGCTGATTATCTGAGTTGTTTAGGTCTTTTACTTTGCTGTAATAACTGTAAAATCTTGTAAATTCTACGGAGATTATTTTCTTTATTAACTCTTCCCTGTCCAGGCCTTCGAACACATCATTGATGGCAGGCAGGTAGTTGTCTACGGCAGGGTTGATCTTTGTATTCCGAATTTTGCTAGCCAAATGATACAGCTGTATCTCGCAGATCTCCATTCCTGATGGAATCTTCTTGGTTTCAAATTTTTGCTTGATCATATTCTCAATGGTCTTAATTTTACGCAGTTCACTTCGCGTAATTATAACCATTGAAATTCCCGATTTTCCAGCTCTACCGGTCCTTCCGCTTCTATGAGTATAAGTCTCTATCTCATCGGGTAATTGATAATTGATAACGTGTGAAATATCATCTACATCTATTCCCCTTGCAGCCACATCAGTAGCTACGAGCATCTGTATTTGTTTTTTTCTGAAAGAATTCATCACCAGATCTCGTTGGTTCTGACTTAGATCCCCGTGAAGTGCTCCTGCATTATACCCGTCTTCAACCAACTTTTCAGCTACTCTTTGCGTGTCTCTCTTTGTACGGCAGAAAACAACTGAGAAAATACCCGGATTGGCATCGGCTAGTCTTTTTAATGCTTCGTAACGATCTCTCCCGCCTACTACATAATATTCGTGTTGAACCGTGTCTACACCAGAATTTTTTGTACCTACCGTCACTTCCTGCGGCTGGTGCATAAACTTTTTGGCAATGGTAGAAACCTCCTTGGGCATGGTAGCCGAGAATAACCAGGTAGATTTCTCCTTTGGTGTTGTAGATAGAATTTCCTTGATGTCTTCATAAAAGCCCATATTGAGCATTTCATCAGCTTCATCGAGGATACAGTAATCGATCTTACTAATATCGATCATACCTCTGCCTATCATATCTTTCATTCGCCCGGGTGTTGCCACAATGATCTGTGCACCGCGTTTGATCTGTCTGGATTGATCAACAATACTTGCACCACCATAGATAGCGACGATGTTTAAGCCTTTTACATACTTGGCATAGAGCTTCATTTCATTGGTGATCTGCAAACAAAGTTCGCGAGTTGGGCTTAGTATCACTCCCTGAGTAGTTCTGCTTTCGCTCTGTATCTTTTGAATTAATGGAAATCCGAAGGCAGCTGTTTTACCGGTCCCGGTTTGGGCCAGTGCAACAAGGTCTGTCTCGTCTTCTAATAAAATGGGAATTGTTTTTTCCTGGACTTCTGAAGGAGTTTCAAATCCAAGGTCTTCAATAGCTTGCAAAAGGGCTTCATTGAGCCCCAGCGCTTTAAATTTTGTCATCTTTAAGTTATTTTACGTAATCGCAAATATGAATGTTGCATAGAGCGGTTATCGTGATAACTTTATGATACTCAGCGCAACACATGCTATACCAGCGGCGTCAATTAAGCGGCAAAGGTACTGCTAAAAATTGAGAAGGTAACAGAATGGACACTATTTCTAAAGTGTCGCTGAAGATTCCTATCAGATTTCCTGCAAGTATTTAATGAGTTTCGAGAAAGCGCGGGCACGGTGGCTTAATTGATTCTTTTCCATTAATGTTAGCTCTGCAAAGGTCTTGTCCTCGCCTTCTGGTTGGAAAACCGGATCATAGCCAAAACCGTTTGATCCTCTGGGAATATGGGTGATTATTCCTTTAATTACTCCTTTAAATATATGGGTCTCTTTCCCCAAACAAAGAGCGATAATTGTTGTGAATTGTGCACGCCTGTCTTGCTGTCCATCTAACTGACTTAGTAATTTCTCAACATTTCTGGCCTCGTTCTTTGGTTCCCCTGCATATCTGGCAGAATAAACCCCCGGGGCGCCGTTTAAGGCAGCAACTTCAAGTCCGGTATCATCTGCAAAACAAGGAAGTCCATAACGGTCTAACACATATTTAGCTTTTAACAGGGCATTACCCTCCAGCGTATCTGAAGTCTCAGGAATCTCTTCGGTACAGCCAATATCGTTTAACGACTTTAGGCTTATATTTTTAGGCAGAAGTGAATGAATCTCTTCTAGTTTATGCTCATTATGAGTAGCAAATACAAATTCCATATGTAATTTTTCGAAAGGAAGTGTTTAGACCTGTTCAAAAGTAGTAATTTTAGGATCCCTTATGTTTCTTGTCCATGCAATTAAGAATTCCACCCGTACTAATTTTTCTGTTTACTGCACTTTGTATGTATTTATTGGAGGCCCTACTTCCGGTGGGATATTTTGATTTCTTTGGCCGATTTTATTTGATGGCTGCCTTATTGCTGCTGGCTTTTGTTCTGGGAGTAGCTTCCTTATGGCAGTTTTATAAGGCCCACACTACTATAGATCCCAGAAAGCCAGACCTCACTAAAATTCTTGAGACAAAAGGTGTGTATTCCTTTTCACGAAATCCGATGTATTTAGCGCTTTTACTAGTGCTTCTGGCCTGGGGCTTATGGCTGGGGAATGCCTTTAATACTATTTTGGCTGCGGGATTCGTATCAGTTATAAACAAGTTGCAGATTATTCCGGAGGAGACGGCCCTTCAGAAGAAGTTTGGTAAGACCTATGGGCAATATTGTATCCGGGTAAGACGCTGGTTTTAAGCTGTTAGAGGCTGTTTTGTTGGTGTTAATACAATTTTTTGATCAACTTATAGTTTAATATATTAGCAATATCACTAATAATATTATATATTAGCTAAATAACTTATAATATATGATCGCAGTTATCACAGGAGATATCGTGAATTCGGAACAGTATCCGTCTTCAACTTGGATGCCTTTATTAAAAAAGGTGCTAAAGGAGTATGGAGAACAGCCGGAAATTTGGGATATTTATAGGGGTGATGAATTCCAGGTAAAGACTACACCTATAGCAGCATTAGAAGCCGCCATAAAAGTAAAGGCAGTGATCAAGTCAGTAAAAAATCTGGATGTTCGTATAGCCATTGGCATTGGTGATGAAACCTATTCAGGAGGTCGAATTACTGAGGCAAACGGATCTGCTTATAAGAGATCGGGCCGAATGTTTGAGACCTTAAAGGAAGAAAAACGAAATCTGGCATTAGCTAGTGGTAATGATTCTCATGACCAAATCCTTAATCTTATGATTAAACTGGCACTCAATTTTATGGATGACTGGAGTACGGTATCTGCCAATACGGTTGCCTTTACCTTACAATATCCTGAAAGTTCCCAGGAAGCTATGGCCGGTCATTTTAAGGTCCAACAGTCGGCCGTGAGTCAACGACAAAAAAGAGCCAGGATGCATCTGCTTCAGGATCTACTTGAATTTTACCAACAAACCATTAAACAAATTGCTCCATGATCTTATTTGTAAAATTATTACTGGCTCATTTATTGGGCGATTTTCTATTTCAACCCACCAAATGGGTCATTCATAAAGAAGCCAATAAAATTGGTTCAAAGTATCTTTATGTACATATACTGATCCATTTCGTCTTAGTACTGATCCTGCTTTACGATATTTCCTACTGGAGGATTGCTTTGGTCATAGCCTTATCTCATTATGTGATCGATCTTGGAAAATTGTATTCTTCCAAATGGTTTTCAAACAAAAGCGTTCCCTTTTTTATAGATCAGGCATTTCATGTAATGATCATCTTTGGATGCACCTATTACGGCAATGTTATAGGGCAGGCCAGCTACTTACTGGGGCTTATGGACTGGGGATTGATCACAGCCATTTTTTTCCTGACTACCCCCTCTGCCATTATCATGAATATACTCCTCGAGAAAATGTCTAACCAAATTCCACTCGATCATAAATCCCTTCCTAATGCAGGAAAGTATATTGGGATGATAGAACGACTTTTTGTCTTTATTTTCGTTATTACGGGACGATGGGAGGGGATAGGCCTCCTGATCACTGCCAAATCGGTCTTCAGATTCAACGAT
>CBDUON010000169.1:0-4800 GCA_965368835.1 uncultured Eudoraea sp.
AGGATCAAACCTTTTGGAATTACCGGGTATACCACGATAGAACAAAATATACCGTAGTTTTCTCTAAGATCTTTCACAAGTGCCATTGCCTCCGGAATACTTCCATTAAGATAGACAGGGGTAACACAACTGGTAGTGGTACCAATATCAAAACCTCTTTCTTTAAGTCCTTCCTGAAGAGCATCTACATTTTCCCAAAGTTTTGCTTTAAGCTCCGGCATGGTTCTAAGCATATCAAGGCGTTTTAAAGCCCCTTTTACGTAGATCATGGGTAACGACTTTGCAAACATCTGAGATCGTAAATTGTATTTTAAGTAATCTATGATACCCTTATCGGCAGCTAAGAAAGCTCCTATTCCTGCCAGGGATTTGGCGAAGGTGGCAAAATAGACATCTATTTCATCCTGTACGCCTTGTTCTTCTCCTGCTCCAGCTCCTGTTTTACCTAATGTTCCAAATCCGTGAGCATCATCTACCAAGAGTCTGAAATTGAATTGCTTTTTAAGGGCAACAATCTCTTTTAACTTCCCTTGCTCTCCTCTCATCCCAAAAACGCCTTCAGAGATAACCAAAATACCTCCTCCGGTTTGTTCTGCCATTTTAGTAGCTCGCTCCAGGTTCTTTTCCAGACTTTCTATGTCATTATGCTTAAACGTGAACCGTTTTCCCATATGTAAACGAACTCCATCAATGATACAGGCATGCGAATCAACATCGTACACAATGATATCATCTTTAGAAACCAAGGCGTCTATTGCAGACATTATTCCCTGATATCCAAAATTCAGGAGATAGGAAGACTCCTTACTGACGAAGCTTGCTAATTCTTTCTCTAATTGTTCGTGATGCACGGTATGTCCGCTCATCATTCTGGCACCCATAGGATATGCTGCACCGTATTCCAAAGCTGCCTCTCCATCAACCTTTTTGATCTCCGGCAAGTTGGCTAAGCCCAGATAGTCATTAATACTCCAGGTGATGACCTCTTTCCCCTGAAATTTCATTCTGTTAGAAATAGGGCCTTCCAATTTTGGAAATACAAAGTATCCTTCAGCCTGCGAAGCCCATCTTCCTAGAGGGCCTTTGTTTTCAATAATCCTCTCAAATAGATCTCTCATTTAACCGTGTTTGGTTTGTGCAAAACTATGGATTTTTGACCACGAATCATAAATTAATTTAAGGGCATAAAAAAAGGCAGCGAATTTTAAATCGCTGCCCGTATATATTTGTTAGATAGGAAACCTATTTTATGACCTCCATCTTTTTTTCTTTAACTGCTTTTACCTCATCCATAAAGCCTTGTGCTTCCATCCATTTATCGCTGTACACTTTACTCATATAGCGAGAGCCATGATCTGGAAAAATAACCACTACCTTACTGTTTTTATCAAATTCACCTTGTGCATCTAATTGTTTAACAGCTTGTATGGCAGCTCCTGAAGTGTAGCCTGCAAATATACCTTCAGTACGTGCAATAGCTCTGGCTGTGTGAGCACTCTCTTTGTCCGTGACCTTAACAAATTCATCAATTATTTTAAAATCTGTTGCATCGGGGATAAGATTTTTACCTAATCCTTCAATGCGATAGGGATAGATCTCATTTGCATCTATCTTCCCGGTTTCATGAAACTTTTTTAGTACAGATCCGTAGGCATCAACACCAATGACCCTGATATTTGGATTTTGCTCCTTTAAAAAACGAGCTGTCCCGGAAATAGTTCCACCTGTACCACTACACGCAACTAAATGTGTGATCTGACCGTTTGTTTGATTCCAAATTTCTGGTCCTGTTGTGCGATAATGTGCCTCAATGTTCAATTCATTGAAGTATTGATTTATATAGATAGAATTTTCGGTTTCCTGATGTAAACGTTTGGCTACCTCGTAATAAGATCGTGGATCATCTGCGCTAACATGCGCCGGACAAACATAAACTTGCGCTCCCATTGAACGCAGCATGTCTATTTTATCCTGAGATGATTTAGAGCTTACGGCAAGTATGCAGTCATATCCTTTAACGATGCTCACCATCGCAATACTAAAGCCGGTATTTCCGGAAGTAGTCTCTATAATTGTACTGCCCTTCTTTAAGATCCCTTTACTTTCAGCCTCTTCAATGATATGTGCCGCTATTCTGTCTTTGGCAGAATGTCCCGGATTAAAGGCTTCCAACTTGGCATAAAAATTCCCCGATAGATTCTTGGTGATAGTATTCAACTTCACCAGCGGGGTATTACCAATAAGATCAAGGATTGAGTTATGGGCGTTAATAGATTGTTCCATATGGTTTGGTTCATGAAATACCTAACTATAAACGGTAATTCAGGGGCAAAATTACTACTTTTTTTTTATTATTGCTCTTTTCCCTCCAAATCGAGGATAAAAGCATACTCCTTTGCCGTCTCTCTCAGTGCTTCAAACCTCCCTGATGCCCCACCGTGTCCGGCATCCATATTGGTATCTAAATAAAGAAGGTTCTGATCTGTTTTTAATTCTCTCAGCTTCGCTACCCATTTGGCCGGCTCCCAGTATTGCACCTGTGAATCATGCAGACCTGTTGAAACATACATATTAGGATAGTCTTGCGCCTTTACATTGTCATATGGAGAATAAGAAAGCATATAATCATAGTACACCTTTTCATTTGGATTTCCCCATTCATCGTATTCCCCGGTTGTCAGGGGAATGGAATCGTCTAGCATAGTAGTAACCACGTCTACAAAAGGTACTGCGGCAATGACCCCATGATATAGTTCCGGTGCCATATTTACAACAGCTCCCATCAACAATCCCCCGGCAGATCCTCCCCAGGCATAAAGGTGATCCGAACTTGTATACTTTTGTTCTATTAAGAATTTAGAACAATCTATAAAGTCGGTAAAGGTATTTTTTTTGTTAAGCAACTTCCCGTTTTCATACCAGGGCCTTCCCAGGTACTCCCCACCCCTAACATGGGCTATGGCGTATATAAACCCTCTGTCTAAAAGACTTAAGCGTGCTGAAGAAAAATTGGGATCTATAGTGGCACCATAGGAACCATATGCATATTGCAGCAATGGGCTGTTTCCATCTAATTTTGTATCCTTATGATATACTAAAGAAATTGGGATCTTTGCTCCGTCACGGGCAGTTGCCCAAAGTCTTTCTGATTTGTAATTCTCCTCCTTAAATTTCCCGCCAAGTACTTCTAATTGCTTTAGTATGGTCTTTTCCTTGGTCCGCATGTTAAAATCGATAATAGAGTAAGGAGCGGTCATGGAATTGTACAAATACCTCAGTGTCTCCGTATCATAATCGAGATTTACATATGGAAAGGCCACATAGGTCTCACTTGTAAATGGCATATAATAGGAAGCCTTCCCATCCCAACGGGTAATCTTCATTTTGTTTAACCCATTATCCCTTTCGGAGATAACCAAATATTCTTTAAAGATCTCAATATCCTCGAGTAAAACATTTTCTCTGTGCGCCAAATATTCCTTCCAGTTCTCTGATGAGGTTGCATTCTCGGAAGTTTTCATCAATTTAAAATTGGTAGCTCCGTCTTTATTGGTCAACACATAAAAATCTTTTCCAAAATGGTAGATTGAATACTCCAATCCCCTGGTTCTGGGGGAAAAAATGGTAAATGTGCCATTGGGATCGTCTGCAGATAGTATCCGATATTCTGAAGTTAAGGTGCTGTTAGACCCTATGATGATATATTTCTTTGATTTTGTTTTATAGACATAGGTATTGAAGGTTTCGTCTGTTTCGTGGAAAACGAGTTCATCCTCTTCAGAGGAAGTACCCAGCACATGCTTATAGATCTTGTCCGAACGCAGCGTAACCGGATCCTTTTTTGTATAAAAAAATGTTTTGTTGTCATTCGCCCAGACAGAACCCCCGGTGGTATTGTCAATCTTATCTGCAAATAATTCTCCGGTCTCAAGATTTTTGATCTGAATTACATACTGACGCCTGCTTATGGTATCAGTACCAAAAGAAGCCAATGTATTATCAGGGCTAATAGATATCCCATTCAGACTATAGTATTCATGTCCTTCTGCCATTAGATTGACATTGAACATGATCTCTTCTTCCGCTTCAAGGACTTCCTTTTTTCTAGAATAAATTGGGTATTCCTTCCCTGTTTCATAGCGTGTTATGTACCAATATCCATTGCGCTTATAAGGCACGGATGAATCATCTTCCTTGATCCTTGCCTTCATTTCCTGAAAAAGATTTTCCTGAAATTCTTTGGTATGCGCAGTTTTTGTCTGATAGTATTCGTTCTCCTTTTCTAAATAAGAAATAACCTCAGGATTTTCCCTGTCATTGAGCCAGTAATAGTCATCTACACGCACGTCTCCATGTAATTCTAACTGCTTGGGTATCTTCTGTGCTTTTGGTGTATTCACTGCAATTTCGTCTTTAGTATGGTTTTGGCAAGAAACCGCAAAAATAATACTTAATAAGAGAATCAGGGTCTTTTTAGATATATGCATCATGCTTTGTTTAAGAATCCCGGCAAATTAGTAAATTTGAGGAACCTAAACTAAGAATTATGTTTGGAGATCTAATGGGTATGATGGGAAAGCTTAAGGAAACGCAGGCGAAGGTGGAAGCAACCAAGAAAAGGTTGAATTCTGTTCTGGTTGATGAAAATTCCGAGGACGGAATGTTGCAGGTAACCTTAACCGCTAACAGAGAGTTAAAATCTATACAAATAGATGACAAACTTCTCGAAGACAAAGAACAACTGGAGGACTACCTTATTCTTACTTTAAACAAGGCCATCTCTAAAGCTACAGCCATACA
>CBDUON010000170.1:0-4756 GCA_965368835.1 uncultured Eudoraea sp.
ATAAGCAGACTGTCCTGATTGAGAAAACTAAACTGAGGTACTCTGCGTTTTTTACCATCGAGTGTTATATACTCCAAAGACGCATCAACATTTTCAGCGACGTTCATTCGGGTATTCTCAACCACCTTCCCCGATTTTATTCTCTCTATTATCCTTGGAATAAAAATGATACCAAATATCAACACTATTAGAGATACCCAAACATAGGTGTACTTGTTTTTCATTAATTAGATCGCTTTGCGTTGTTTTTCTTAAGTGCCAATCTGTATTCTGCCAGGATGATCTTTACATCATCTTCCATCTTATTGTTTAATTCTGCAACTGAGGTGGTATTAAAACCATATTTAGTGCCCTCATCCTTATCCTCTTTTCTGCCTCTTAGATTTCTGTCCTTGTCTATAATATAAACATAGGGAGTTCCCATATCAGCATCTAGTGGCACGTCTGTTTGAAGTGAATTGTAAATATTTTCTATATCCCTATCCTCTGCATAAATAAATTTCCAATTAGAGGCATCTGTTAGATTATTGAGTTCATTTTTGATCTCTTGAACCACAGAATCTGTACCAACAGGCATCACCATCACCATTTGAAAATCATTGAACTCATAAAAACGTTTATAGATCTTCTGATTTAAATTAAAGGCATTTCCCTTTTTTAAGGCTGCATTCCTGCCCAAAAACCCCAGAATTGTGATCTTGTCATTAAGTGTCACTGAGGTATCCAAGGTGCTAATGTCAATTACATTTTCTGTAAGGATTGGTAGTTTCCCAAATTTGTTCACCCCAGAAGCAAAAAAGATATAGGCCACTAGGGGAAGGATGAATAACACAACAAGGACAAAAGTCTTTTTCATAGCCTATTTTAACACCTTACAAAAATAAAAAAGACGGTTGTTATACCGTCTTTATTTGTTGTTAATTCCATGTTAGAAATTCCATTCTACAAAGCCGTCTTTAAAGACGTTGTAAATATAATCTGCTTCAAACAGCAAGATAAAGATCAGGTAACTAACCAGGAAGATAGGCGTCCAAACAATGGCACGTCTCAGAGAACTTTTTTCGTCTCTAAGGTGCATAAAATCCCATGCAATATAATATGCCTTTACCAGGGTAAGAATGATAAAGATCCAGTTGAGCAACTTCATTCCTATAAAGCTATTGGCCACTAAAACATGCGGTTTTGTGATACCTAATGCTACCTCAACAGTGGTTACAATAGAAAGGAATATAAGAACGCCCCATATCTTTTGGGTGTTCGATTTGAATTTCACTGCCCCCCTAAAGATTGCTAATTTATGTTCGTGTGACATGCGTATTACTTTTATAAACTTTTAATTCTATGACTCTTTAAACAAGGTAAAAGAAGGTAAAGACAAATACCCACACCAGATCTACAAAGTGCCAGTACAACCCAACTTTCTCCACCATTTCGTAATGACCTCTACGTTCATAGGTGCCCAAAATAATATTGAAAAAGATAATGATATTGATCACTACCCCTGAAAAAACGTGAAATCCGTGAAACCCAGTTATAAAAAAGAAGAAGTCAGCGAATAACCTGCTTCCGTATTCATTTCGAATAAGGTTAGCGCCTTCTACCACCAATTGCGCGTCTTTGATCTTTGTAAGGGATTCTTCTCTGGTCAGTAAGGTCTTTTCACCTTCTTCGGTAATGGTCTCCGTCCTGATCAATATATTAGGATCTGCTAAAAAGCCTTCGGTAACTTCATTCACCGTATAGCTTGGTAAACTTCCTTCTCCGTAAAACCAAACTCCTTCATTATTATCGTGTACCGTTCGTTCCCCAGGAATTTCTTTTGCAAAATCTGCCAGTGCGGCCCGTTCTCCGGTATCCGCTTTAACAAACTGAAGTATACGTCCACCTTTTGTTTCCAAAGCACCATAGTCGCCTTTTATAAAAGTAGCCCATTCCCAGGCCTGTGATCCAACAAAGATAGCCCCACCAATAATTGTGAGGAACATATAAAGGATGGCCTTGTTCTTCATCATTTTATGACCGGCATCCACAGCCAACACCATGGTTACAGAAGACATAATAAGGACAAAGGTCATAAAGGCCACATAGTACATGGGGAAATTCCCATGAACAAATGGTACGTGAGTAAACACCTGATCGGCAATTGGCCAGGTCTCTATAAATTTAAATCTTGAAAATCCATAAGATGCTAAAAAGCCAGAAAAGGTCAGCGCATCCGAGACAATGAAGAACCACATCATTAATTTTCCGTAACTCGCACCTAAAGGTCGGTTACCACCTCCCCATACATTCTCTTCCTCTGCTCCTGTAGTGATCGTAGAATCCATAAAGTATTGATCGTATTAAGATAATTTTAGCAAAAATACATTTTTTTCATCTAAAGAAAAGCGATTCTCATTCTGAAAAGGTCATATTTTTTATTCTGTTTTAAAAGAAATAGAAAAAGAGCATCAAATAGACCCAAAGAAGGTCCAAAAAATGCCAGAAAGTAGCTCCTAACTCCATTCCCAGTAAATTGTCTGCGGTATACTTTCTTCGCATTTGGTTAACCAAGACTACCAAAAGTGAAATGATCCCCGCTACCACATGAAGCACATGCACGGCAGCGATCAGAAAAATATAGGACATGGTAATACTACTGGTAGGACCTGTAAAATAATACCCTTGCGCAATGATCTCGGAAAATCCCATGAACTGCAGTACAATAAATACGATACCAAGAAACAGTGTAGCAAACAGCCAGTTGGTAGTTGTTTTCTGTTCATTTTTTCGAATGGCACTCTTCGCCAGAATATATGTGAAACTACTTAAAATGATCACTGCGGTACTGTAATAAAAGGCGGTTGGGAGCTGAAAATCTGTTAACCAGTCTTCCCGAACACTACTCACAATAAAAGCACTCGTCCAACCGGCAAAGCCCATCAGCAGACTAATGATCCCAAACCAGAGCATCATTTTTTTTGCTCTTGCATTCTTTTCTTTCTGCGTTCCCTGAGTAAGATCCATAGTACTTATATAAATTTATCCACTACATACACCACCTGCATAAGGCTGATGTAGCTCACACTGGCCAGCATTAATTTTCTGGCCGAGGCATTATCTCTTTTTTCAAATAGTCTAAAAGCAAAAACCAACATTACCATACCCATAAGGAATACAATAATACCCCCTGGGATGGAAAGTGAAAGTTTCCCTGTGATCCCAAATGCCGGGATCACAGAAATAATGATCATCCAAACGGTATACATAATGATCTGTACTGCTGTACCCCTATCCTTATTCCCTGTTGGCAGCATTTTAAAACCCGCTTTTTTATAATCCTCATCAAGCATCCAGGCCAGGGCCCAGAAATGCGGGAATTGCCAAAAAAATTGGATCATAAACAAGGTTCCCGGTTCTATTCCGAAATTATTTGTAGCTGCCACCCATCCTAACATAAAGGGGATGGCGCCCGGTAAGGCTCCAACAAAAACTGCCAAAGGTGATTTGGTTTTAAGAGGGGTGTATAAACTGGTATACATAAAAATAGAAATGGCCCCAAACATGGCTGTTTTTGGGTTGAGGATATATAGGGTAATAACCCCCAAAAGTGTCAAGACCACGGCAATGGTTAATGCCGTAGAAGGAGACATCCTGCCAGCAGGAATAGGTCTGTTTTTTGTTCTGGACATTAAGGCATCAAGGTCCTTTTCTATGACCTGATTATAGGCATTAGACGCTCCTACCATACAATACCCGCCAAATGCCAAAAGCAAGATTGCCGTCCATTCAATCTGATCTGCGCCTAAAAAATATCCTGCAATGGAAGAAAAAACAACACTAAGGGCTAGCCTGGCTTTGGTGATCTCCTTGAAATCGGAGAAAATCAATGCCCAGGTATTTGTTTTTGCCGTACCAACCACCGTCTTCATCTACAGAATTATAAGGCTGCAAAGATACAGACACACATATATTTTTGCAACGAATTGACACTCTTTATAGTATCTTTAAATAAGGATCAAATTATACATCTTATGAAACCATTAGCTTTCCTAAACACTTGCCTTTTATTTGTTTACAGTACGCTGGCGATCAATGCACAAAACAAAGAAGTAATTATCACTGTAGACACACTTGCACCACAAGTTTATATGTTAACCGGGCAAGGTGGTAATATTGGTATCTATGTTGGCACAGACCACGTCTTTATGATCGATGATCAGTTCGACAGGCTTAGCGAAAAAATAAAAGCGAGTATTGCACTCCTATCAGATAAACCTATTGCCTTTCTTTTTAATACCCATATGCATGGGGATCATACCGGGGGCAATGCAAGTTTTAACGGGCCTCAAACTACTATAGTGGCCCATGATAATGTTAGAAACCGGGTAATGGAGCGGGAACAGAAAAATCTGGATGAAGCCAAGATAAGTCAGACTTTTTATGAGAACATGTTACCGGAAGTGACCTTTTCAGACAATATTTCTTTTTACGATGGCAAGGAGACAATTTTAGGATTTCATGTACATGAGGCACATACAGATGGGGATGCCCTGGTCTATTTTATGAATAATAATGTGTTACATATGGGTGATACTTATTTTGCAGGACGGTTTCCATATATAGATCTCAAGAGTGGCGGAAGTGTGGAAGGACTTATTAAAACCCAAAAGAAAGTGCTAATGATCATTAATGATGCGACTGTAATAATTCCTGGCCACGGTCGTCCTTCCAACAAAAAGGAACTCACAGCTTACATCGCCATGCTGGAAGACAT
>CBDUON010000171.1:0-4751 GCA_965368835.1 uncultured Eudoraea sp.
CAGCTTAATACAAATTGTCTATTTGATTCTTTTGAATGGCCTGCCAGGCCGTATTACAGGAAAGGGCTGACACCTTGTTTAATTGAGCAAAGCGCTTATCTGTAGTATGTCCGTGCTTAAATCTGTAATAGATCTGCTGAGCGATCACCGCTATTTTAAACAAGCCATACACAAAATAGAAGGTTAAATTATCAATATTTCTACCACTTTTTAGGGCATATTGCTGTACGATCTCCGTTCGCGATGGGTTGCCCTCCATCACTGTGGGAGAAGGGAGGCCTTGTTTCATTATTTCAGCATCATTGGCAGAGGTCCAATACCCCAGCGATGTTCCAAGGTCCATTAAGGGATCTCCCAGGGTGCACATTTCCCAATCTAAAATGGCCACTATCCTATTCCATTGGGTATCTGAAAATACGACATTATCATATTTAAAATCGTTGTGAATAAGACTGTAGGAATACTGCCTGGGCTGATGTTCTTCCATCCATGCCATAACTTTTTTTGCACTGGGTACATCATCTGTAGCTGCGGCAAGATATTGTTTCCCCCAGTTGGTCACTTGCCTGGCAACATAGCCTTCCGGCCTGCCCAATGATCCCAGTCCGGCCGCTTTGTAATCCACTCCATGGAGCTCTACAAAAGTATCTAACCAGGTATTAGAGATAGTTTTGAATTCAGAAGGGTTCAACTTTCTTTCACCGGCCTCTTTTGTGGTCAGGATAATTCCTTCAATCTTTTCCATGATATAGAAAGGCACCCCAAGTATTGTAGGATCTTCAGTGTAAGCATATACCTTAGGCGTTTTATCAAATACTTTATGCAAGGAGTCTAGTACTTTAAATTCCCTGCCCATGTCGTGCCCGCGTTTAGGGGCCGAAAAAGGTGGTCTTCGAAGTACGTATTTTTTTTCCTCGATGCTGAGCTGATAAGTAAGATTGGAATAGCCATTCGGAAACTGACCCACCGTCATTTCACTTTTTTTATCTTTTATAAGCCCATGACTTTGTAAAAATCTTTTAAGATCTTTTTCATTGAGTTCCTCTCCTTTTCTTACCGGTTTTGTTTCCTCCTTCACAGACATTGTTATTCGCTGATATATTGTTTGATGGTGTTTTTTCCCAACTGACTCATATGAACCTCATCTGGTCCGTCTGCTAATCGGAGGGTTCTGGCGGCCGCATAGAAGTGTGCCAAGGGGGAATCCTGACTCACCCCTTTTCCCCCCATGATCTGGATCGCCCGGTCTATGACCTTTTCTGCCATAATGGGCGTTACTATTTTGATCATGGCGATAAGGTCTTTTGCTTCCTTATTTCCGGTTTTATCCATTTTATCTGCAGCCGACAGTACCAGCAATCGGGCTTGCTCTATCTCACATCTCGAACGGGCTATATCTTGCCGAATACTGCTATAGGTATCCAGAGATCTCCCAAACGGAATTCGCTCAGGAGTACGTTGGCACATTAATTCTAATGATCGTTGCGCCATACCAATAAGTCGCATACAATGATGTATCCTACCCGGACCCAATCTACCCTGGGCAATTTCAAATCCTTTTCCCTCGCTTAGCAAGATGTTTTTCTTTGGTACCCGCACCTTGTCCAAATCGATCTCCGCATGCCCTTCTGGAGAGTCATAATACCCAAAAACACTTAATGGGCGTTTTATGATTAGGCCGGGTGTATCCATGGGGACCAGTATCATACTTTGCTGCAAATGCCTGGGAGCGTCAAAATCGGTTTTACCCATTACAATGGCAATCTTACAATGTGGATCCATTCCACCAGATGACCACCATTTGGTTCCGGAAATTACATAGTCGTCTTTGTCTGCTACAATAGAAGTTTCAATATTGGTTGCATCGGAAGAAGCTACCTCTGGTTCTGTCATTAAAAAAGCAGATCTGATACTGCCTTCCATTAATGGTCGCAACCATTGCTCTTGTTGTTCAGCAGTTCCATACCTGGCCAGGACTTCCATATTCCCGGTATCTGGCGGACTGCAATTAAATACTTCCGAGGACCATTGTATTCTGCCCATACATTCTGCCAGGGGGGCGTATTCCAAATTGCTGAGTCCGGGACTCAATGATCCATACGCCTTTGGGAGGAATAAATTCCATAATCCTGCTTTTTTGGCTTTATCCTTTAACTCCTCCAAGCCCGGCCATTTTTTCCAGAGGTTTTTGGGGTCCCTATAAAATGCGGTAACCTCATCATCAACAGGTAGAATGTTTTTCTCAAAAAAACGATCCAATTTATCCTGAAGCTCTAAAGACCTTTTGCTGTATTCAAAATTCATTTTGATACTATTTGTAGTTCGTTTATATCTATCCGGAAACCATATACCCTCCATCGGCCACATAGACACCACCGGTCATATAAGACCCTGCATCTGAAGCCAGTAACAAGACCAAACCTGCCATTTCATCCGGATTGGCTATACGGTTCATGGGTAGCGATTTGGTGAATCTCTCCACCAGTTTATCATCATTCCACAGGCCTTCACTGAATTTGGTTTTAATTAAGCCCGGGCATACTACATTTGCTCTTACCCCATATCTTCCCCATTCCTTAGCCTGATTTTTGGTAAGCATGATCAAAGCAGATTTAGTGGCGCTGTAAAGCCCCAGTCCAAATCCCGGTCGCAACCCTTCCACAGAGGAGATATTGATAATACTGCCGGCACCATTTTCTTTCATGGAAGGCAACACCAAATTAGAAAGTAACCAGGGTGCCTTTACGTTAATATCCATGATCTTATCGAATACAGCTTCGTCCGATCCTTCGAGAGGCCCGTAATACGGATTAATAGCGGCATTATTCACCAAAATGTCTATCCTACCAAATTGCTCAATGGTTTTGGCAATTAGGGATGCTCGCTCCTGAGAATCGCCAATATGACATTGAATACCTATTGCCTCCAGACCTGAAGCTTTAAACTCCTCCGCTACCTTGTCTACTGCCTCTTGTTTTCTGCTACTTATCACTACTTTGGCACCATTCTCTGCAAGACCATGGGCAATTGCCTTTCCTATCCCTTTGCTTGAGCCGGTAACAATAGCGACTTTCCCCTTAAGGTTAAATTTTGATTTTAAAGTATCCATATTCCGTATGCTGTCTTTTTATATGTTTTAGATTTTAAGCAAATATTTTAGTGTCTGTTGGCACCGTCAATACCTCCTTATTTGTAAGTATTTCAGCCAAAGAAGTGGTTTTTGATAGTTCGTATTTGTAATAAAATTTCATTGCGTGGATCTTGGCATTATAGAAATCCTTGGAATAATTTTTATCTCCGGCGACCAAAGCACTTTGTGCGCTTCTTGCCATATCTAACCACAACCAGGCCACCGTAATGTTTCCAAAAAATTCCATAAATACGGTAGCATCAGACAGGAAGCGTTCAAAATCACCCTTCATTGCAAACCCCAATAGAGATTGAACTACCTTTTCAGCTAAAACCACTTTCTCACCCAGTATTTTGGCATAGGGCACCAGAGATTCATAAGTCATTGCCTGTTCTATGGAATTTGATATCTCCACCGATAATAATTGAAAGGCGCGGCCCTTGTCCATCGTTATCTTTCGACCCAGGAGGTCCTGAGATTGAATGCCTGTTGTTCCCTCATAAATTGAAAATATTCGTATATCCCTAAGATATTGCTGTAGGATATAATCTGAACAGAAGCCATATCCGCCTAGCACCTGAACTCCCTGATCCACTGCTACTTTACCCAATTCGGATGGATAGGTTTTTACAATAGGAGTCATTATTTCTAACAGCAAGGTATATTTTTCTCGTTCCTTCGGATCTGCCAGGGATAGTGAAAGATCCTGATACTTTGCTGCCAGGAAAATAAGACTCAGGGAGCCTTCTGAGATGGATTTTTGCAGCAACAACATTCTGCGTACATCCGGATGATTAATTATAAGGGTTTGTTCCTGTTCTGCATCCTTTTTACCCGTGCTTGTAAGCTTACGTCCCTGAGGTCTTTCATTTGCATAATTCAAGGAGGCGTGATACGCGGCGGTAGCAATCGCAGCTGCACCTCTTCCTACACCAATTCTGGCTCCGTTCATCATCAGGAACATATATTTTAATCCCTGATGTGCTTCTCCTACCAGCCAGCCTGTACAATCTTCCTTATCCCCAAAGAACAAGTGTGTGGTACAATAGCCTTTCTGACCCATTTTCTGAAAATCGGCAACCGTGGTTACATCATTAGATTGTAAGCCTCCTTCTGAAGTGGGTCTTTTCTTTGGAACCACAAAAAGAGATATGCCCTTGGTGCCAGCCGGCGCACCTTTGATACGGGCCAATAGCAAGTGAACAATGTTTTCGGCACCCTCATAATCTCCTGCAGAAATAAATATTTTTTGTCCATGAATCTTATAGCTGTCACCATCTGGTGTTGCCGAGGTAACAATATCCGAAAGCGAACTACCTGCCTGTGGTTCTGTTAAGCACATAGTACCGCCCCAGGTTCCGCTTAACATCTTTGGAACATAGGTGTCATTCAATTCCTGATTCCCAAAATGAGTGATGAGTTCTGCAGCCCCAATAGTCAAACCTATATATCCGGGTAACTGATTATTGGCAGCTTCCTGAATATAGGCAGAGGCGTTCACTGCCATAGCCGGCATTTGCATGCCACCTGAAGTTTTACTGAATGGTCCTGAAATAAAACCCATTTCACCCCCTGCCTTCATGTATTTTGTTACTTGCGGGTGCACTATTATTTTTCCGTC
>CBDUON010000172.1:0-4744 GCA_965368835.1 uncultured Eudoraea sp.
GAAAATATGTTTGGGCAGATGATCAATGGCTCTCCAAAATATTACACCTATCTCAAGGAGTATTTAAAGAAACAAAGTGTAGAGGAGCTGAAAAAACAAACTGCTATAGCCATGCAGACCTTTAAAACACTTTATCCCAATGCTGTATTCCCAAAAGTTTTTATGGTTCCCGGTTTATTAAATTCGGGTGGCACAGCCTCTGAAATGGGTTTATTTATTGGGGGAGACATGTATGGCAGATCGGATGGAATGCCCGTCTTAGAACTAAATGATTGGCAAAAGGAAGCAATCATGGAAATGAATATGCTACCTCAACTTATCATACATGAATTAATGCATTTTCAGCAAAATTACGGGGACAAGATAAATAGAGATAAGGTTCTATATAAGATCATTGAGGAAGGTGTATGCGATTTTTTGGTAGAACTTTCAACCGGAATACCCGTACAATCTGCACAACTAGAGTATCTGAATTCTCCTGAAAACTTTGAGATGATCTCTATCGATCTGCAAGAAGAACTTTTCTCCGAAGATCTTTCAAATTGGCTTTACAACGGAGGGTCTATTGAAGACAGACCACACGATCTTGGATATGCGCTGGGGTATCTGATATCAAAGTCGTATTATGAAAATGCCGTAAACAAGAAGAAAGCACTTGTAAATCTTTTGACCACAAACGATATGCGCTCTATTCTTGAGGCCAGTGATTATGCGTATCTTTTAGTCGTAAATTCTAATTCTTAACCGGTAGAACATGAAATTTAAACCTCTTTTCATTTTAATTCTAACCGTATTTGTGAGCTTTTATGGAAGCGCCCAGATGTTTACTCAACAAGACAGCGTCCGCGGAAGTATCACTCCGGAAAGAGCTTGGTGGGACCTAACTTTCTATGACCTTCAGGTAAAAGTAGATCCGGAGGAAAAATTTATTGAAGGGGCGAATACCATTCGCTATAAAGTACTTAATCCACATCAGGTAATACAAATAGAGCTTCAGCAACCTCTGAAGATCCTGAGCATATTTCAGGATGGGCAGTCATTATCATATACCAGTAAAGGATATTCCCATTTTGTATCCCTAATAAAACCTCAGCTTGTTGGTGAGATTAATGAAATTGTGATCAATTACTCAGGAAATCCCCGGGAAGCGATCAGAGCACCCTGGGATGGAGGATTTTCCTGGAGCAATGATAATAACGGTCGCCCTTTTGTCGCTACCTCATGTCAGGGTCTGGGAGCTAGTGTTTGGTGGCCCAATAAGGACCATATGTACGATGAAGTAGACAGTATGGCCATTAGTGTTACGGTACCTAAAGATCTTATAGCAGTAGCCAATGGAAGGCTAAAAAAAGTCATTGAACAAGAAGACACCAAAACCTTCGATTGGTATGTTAGTAATCCGATCAATAATTATGGGGTGAATGTAAATATTGGCGACTATGTTTCTTACGGTGAAACCTACGAAGGTGAAAAAGGCCCATTAGAGCTTACTTACTATGTCTTACGAGATAATTTGGAAAAGGCCAGACAACAATTTAAGCAGGTACCGCTTATGCTGCAGGCCTTTGAGCATTGGTTTGGACCCTATCCTTTTTATGAGGATAGTTATAAATTGGTGGAAGTACCCTATCTGGGTATGGAACATCAAAGCTCCATTACCTATGGAAATAAGTATCAAAACGGATATTTGGGAATTGATCTCTCCGGTTCCGGATGGGGAAATACATTCGACTTTATCATTATTCATGAATCCGGACACGAGTGGTTCGCCAATAATATTACATATAAGGATATGGCAGATATGTGGATCCATGAAGGCTTTACAGCATATTCAGAAAATCTTTATCTAGATTATCACCGGGGTAATACTGCCTCTTCTGAATACGTTGTGGGTACCCGTAAAAATATAAGGAACGACAGGCCTGTAATTGGTCCGTATGGAGTGAACAAATCTGGTTCCGGAGATATGTATTACAAAGGTGCCAATATGCTCCACACCCTGAGACAACTGTTGGAAGATGACGAAAAATGGCGTAGTATTCTTCGCGGCCTGAATTCGGAATTTTATCATCAAACTGTAACTACAGCACAAATTGAAAACTATCTCAGTGAACAAACTGGCATAGATCTTACCGCCTTTTTTAACCAATACCTAAGATCTACGAAGATCCCAATTCTCGAATACAAAGTAGCAGACAATACCATTACTTACCGGTATTCTGATATTGTTACAGATTTTGATATGCCTGTTCGAATTTTTATCGGTGAAAAAGAACATTGGCTTTTTCCAACAACGGAATGGAAGAGCGAAAAACTTGTCAACATAAGTCAGTTGGTCGTAGACAAAAATCTTTATATAAGAACCAGCAGGCTAGATTAAAATTCCCTTCTGTTTAAAATAAGATATCTTTGTAAATCCACCGTATTTTCTAACTTAGCCAGCGTGTTTTCGTTCTTTGTGAATTACAGGTGAGGATGTCGTAAGGATCATGTCTAAATTGCCAAAGAAATATCGATTTGTCGACCTCTCCGATTATGGCAGAACTACAGGAAAAAAAATAGCCTCATCTCTTAAGGATACTTCCGTAACTCCTGTACAAGTAACCCTCCTTTTTCTTTTTTGTGGTATTCTGGCAACCCTTAGTATTCTATTTCAATACTACTGGGCAGCGGCGGTACTTTTAGTTCTAAAATCAATACTCGATGCGGCAGATGGCGAATTAGCCCGAATAAAGAATACCCCATCATATACAGGACGCTATCTGGATTCTATCTCTGATATTATCCTAAACATTATACTTTTTATTACAATTTGGCATGTTACCCAGGGATCTTTGGCATACACTATTTTAGCCCTGATCGGACTCCAATTACAGGGAACGCTTTACAACTATTACTATGTAATACTTCGTAACCGATTCCAAGGGGATACTACCAGCAGAGTATTTGAAAAAGAGGTTCCTTTGGCTATGCCGGGGGAAAAACAACAATATGTAAACATCCTGTTTAAGATCTATCGTCTCTTGTACGGCCCATTTGATAAGACAATTTACCTTCTTGACCGCAAAGCTGTTAGCGGCAAAATATTGCCTAAGTGGTTTATGACGGCTGTTTCTACTTTTGGTCTTGGGTTCCAATTACTTATCATTGGTTGCATGCTTGTACTTGATCTTAAGAATTATATCATTCCTTTTTTTATTGGATTTTCTCTCTTTATTTTCATTTTTATAGGATTGAGAAGGTTTCTAAATCGGTAATTCTTTCTACCTTACCTATTCAAAGAACAGAAGTATCTACAGATTGAAAAATCGCCTTTTAAGCAGAACAAATACCATTACAATGCAACGACTTTATATTCTCATTTGCGTACTCTTTCTTGGAGCCTGTCAAGAGGTTCCGGAACAAAAGAAATCTTCGGGAATACTTATATCAGATGTTTCTATATTGGATGTAAGTACCGGTGAGTTCACAGAACATCAAAGTATCCAAATTGATTCCGGAAAAATACTGTATATCACAAGTGTTCTTAAGGATACTACAGGGTTTCAAACAGTTATTGACGGGAAAGGCAAATATGTGATCCCAGGTCTGGCGGAAATGCATGCCCATATTCCGCCCCCACCTATTTCTCAGGAACAATTGGAAGAAACCTTATTTCTTTACCTTTCCAACGGTATTACAACTATAAGGGGGATGTTGGGACACCCGTCTCATCTCGAGCTAAAAAAACTAGTGGCCAACGGTGACGTTTTAGGTCCAAGGATCTTTACCTCCAGCCCTTCTCTTAATGGTAACACCGTAAGAACTCCCGCGGAAGCAAAAGCTAAGGTTACCCTATATAAAAAGGAAGGGTACGATTTTCTTAAAATTCATCCCGGTATTTTAAAACCAGTATTTGATCAGATAGTAACAACGGCAAAAGAAGTAAATATTCCTTTTGCTGGTCATGTACCCGTTGATGTGGGTATTAAGAATGCATTGATTAGCGGATATTCCTCCATTGATCATGTTGACGGGTTTCTGGAAGGCCTGGTACCAGAGAGTGCCAGGGTAAATCCAAGGGAAAACGGATTTTTTGGTTATGATTTTACCATGCTGGCCGATACCAATTTAATTCCTTCTTTGGTTTCTTTAGCTAAGGAGAAAAAGGTTTGGATCGTCCCTACTCAAAGTTTGTTCGAACGATGGTTCGCTCCTGTTTCTGCTGATCAACTCCTCAATGAGCCGGAAATGATCTATATGCCTGTTACTACACTTACAAATTGGAAGATGCGCAAAGAACAAACCATGGGAGAAGGCACTAATTTTAGCAAAGCTCAATGGGAACGATTTAATGCCATTCGACTTCAGTTAATAAAAGCCTTGCAGGACAATGGGCATGGAATTCTCCTGGGCTCAGACGCCCCGCAGTTATTCAATGTACCCGGATTCTCTATCCATCATGAAATTGACGGAATGATCCACGCAGGTTTAACGCCCCTGCAGATCCTTCAAAGTGGTACTTTAAATCCGGCGATCTATTTTGATCAGCAAGAAGTATTTGGACAAATAAAGGAAGGGATGGTAGCAGATTTACTGCTGCTCAGAGAAAACCCTTTAGATGATATACAAGCATTAAAAAAATTAGACGGGGTAATGGTAGGCGGAAAATGGATAGACAGAAAAACGATCGATAAAAAATTGAAGGTCATTGCTTCACATGCGGAAAATCAATAATCAGTATTGTATGAATTTCTTTAATAAT
>CBDUON010000173.1:0-4669 GCA_965368835.1 uncultured Eudoraea sp.
ACCCCATCTGCACATTCATTGACAAGTTTGGTTTCTCCATAGCCCACGTATTTTAAACGCCCTATATCAATACCGTTAGAAGCTATATAGTCTACGGTAGCTTTTGCACGGCGTTCTGATAATGGTTGATTATACGTATTTGGACCTCTGGAGTCTGTATGTGAATTCACCTGTATTTTTAAACTGGGATACAATTTCATGGCAGCCACTACAATATCTAGTTCATCTTTATAATCATCTTTTACATCCGATTTATCAAAATCGAAGAAGATAGTAGGGTCCAAGCCCAGAAGGCTTGCCAGGTCCGTACCGTATTCTACACAGTCGGTTTCCAGGTAAATATCTACCATTCGCAGTTCACATGGATTTATCTCCAGATACTCCTCTACAGGAGTATATCCTTCTCTGGAAGCTCTTACAAAATTGTTTTTTGTCCTGTCTATGGTGATGCTATACTCGCCTTCTTCATTCGTAAATGTTGAGGCAATTACTTCGTTATCATCATTCACAATCCCAATAGTTGCTCCAGATAAAGGCAAGAGGGTGGTCTTATCGTAGGCGATCCCTGTTAAGGTCTTTGGATTGATACATTCTGCTGTAAAGGCATAAATATTATCATCTATATAATCCGTTGCATTACGACGGCCAGAATTATTGGGTCTTTTCCTGTTGGAAGCAAAAAAACCGTATTCTTTTTCACTGTCATAAATAAACGAAAAATCATCACTTTCACTATTAATTGGCGCTCCTAAATTCTCAGGATCTGAGGCAACCATGCCATCAGCATTTAAGTTCACAGAATACACATCTAATCTACCTTTACCATCGAATCTGTCTGAAGAGAAATACAGCCTTCCTTCTTTACTTACAAAAGGAAAACTCTCTCTGAATTGCGTATTTATCCGGTCCCCTAAATTTGTTACCTGCCCTGAAACACCATTATTATTGATATTAATAACAAAAATGTCTGACAGACCCTTTGATCCGGGCATGTCTGAAGAGAAGTAGAGTTTGGTATTATCCGGACTCAAGGCCGGATTTGAAAAAGAGTAACTATCCGTATTAAAAGCCTTGTCACCACTTTCGTTCCTAAACCATGAATCGTCTGCTATACGCCATCCTTCAGCCTCTTGTACAGCTTTGTAAATTTTAAGTCGCACAATATTTTCCTGGTCCCTTTTAAGCTCTCCGTCCTTAAAATTGGTAGCTGTAAAATACATGGTCTTGCCATCCTTAGAGAAGGTGGCAGTAGACTCATCTACATTAATGGACGTAGATTCAGCATCTCGCGCCGTAAATCCATTACCAAAAAAATTGACCTTTGCTATGATTTCCTTTGAGTCATCGTCCGTTTTAAATTGATAGAGGTCCAGAAAATCTTTGTTTGTTCCACTATGTCTGTATCTGTGGAGGTTTCCGGTATCCCTATCGGAAGAAAATATCAGCCCTTCTTTATAAAAAGCCGGAGCAAAATCTGAAAACTCATTGAGATTAATACTGTCCTTTAGATTTGAAAAATATTCCTGAAGGTTTTTTAATTTGTAGACCCTTGTAGTTTGCACGGGTAAATTTGCACCCGACTCCTTTATGTAGGCGGCAAGTTTTTCCTTAGCGAGTTCTTCCTGCCCAATAGCTCTAAGACTTTGACCGTATCTGAAATTGTACTCTTGTGGTACCGTAAACCCTGCCTTGTCCTCTGCTCTTTTATACAGTATTTCATAAACCTTGGCAGCATTCTCATAATCAGCTATAACATAATATGAATTTGCCAGCTTCATTAGGGCTGTATCTTTTACCTTATCTGGTTTTTCCATTAAGCGCTTTTGATACACCTTGGTATATAGAGTATAAGAGAACTTTTCTTTCTTCTTTTCCTGATTCACCTGGGCAAAAACGTTGCCAAGGACTGAGAAAAAGAATATACCTGCTACAAATAAGCGCTTTGTCATGTAATCCATTTTTAAAAGAATCTAGGTGATACCAATCCCTGGAACGAACGTACCAGTTCAAATCTTAAAAACACTTCAAAAGAGCCATCATTGAAGCGAGTACCTCCTAATTCGGTGATCTCTTTATCATATGCCAAGCCCAGCATTAATCTTTCTGAAAGTTGAAAGCCAAATAATGCGCTTGCTGCGGCATCCCAACGATACGCCGCACCAAAGGAAAACTTGTCATTCAACAAGAAGGTGCCAGAGAAATCTAGTTGTAAAGGAGCTCCACCCACAGCTTTCATTAAGAAGGCAGGCTTAAATTTAAGATTGTAATTCAGATCGAATACATATCCGGTGATAAAATAAAAATTAAGTCGTTCTGTTGACTGAAATTGAACTGAATTTGCAGCGCGCTGGGAATTATCAAAGTAATCGGTTTCCAACATATTGGGAGCTGAAAGCCCCAAATAGAATCGATCTGAGTGATAATAGACCCCAAAACCAAAGTTGGGAGAAAAATTATTGGTAATATCTGCCCCGTCTGTAATTGGTTCCTGATCAAAATTTCTCAGTTGTTGAAAATCGAGGTTTAACAAGTTCCCGCCGGCTTTCAAACCAAAAGACAATTTATTTGAACGCGATAATTCTATGGTATAGGATAAAACTGCATCGAAGTAGGTTTCCTGCACTACCCCATTCCCTATATTATCATTGACTATAGAAATCCCATATCCCAACCGACTATTTCTGATTGGTGAATGCAAATTGAGGGTCTGTGTTTTTGGGGCACCATCTAATCCTACCCATTGTGCCCTGTAAAGGGCTGCAATACTCAATTGTCCTCTGGAGCCTGCATAGGCAGGATTTACGCTCATTGTATTGTACATATATTGCGTATACTGAGAATCTTGTTGCCCTTGTAAGGTACTGGTCAATGTAGCTACCAAGAAAAAGACAACTAACAGGTACTTATTATGTATCATATTTTTTATCATCTGTTATTTACTCACATACAGGTAACCACTATCTGTAATTCTCTCCTGATTTAAATCGTATTCAAATATATAGAAATAAACTCCTGCCGGTAAATAATCGTTTACACTCATGGTTGATCTTCCTCTGGAGCGGCCATCAAATACATTGTTCTGATTATTGTAATTAGCTCCTTCGAATACTGCAATTCCCCATCTGTTGTAGATCCTTAATGTATTATTCTTAGCAAATTCTACATTGCGGATAAACAAGAAGTCATTCCTACCATCATTATTTGGGGTTACCATCTGGTTTACTTCAATCTTAAAGTCAGTAATGATCTCAGAGACCAATACAGTAACTGTCGCCGTATCACAATTGGTAGGATCTGCGTTTTCACAAATAGTGTACTCTATGGTATATGTTCCGGGAGCTGTCCCTGCCAGTACACTTACGGTTCCATCCGCATTAACAGTCAATGGACCTGTAGGCTCAGAACTGATCGTGACATCTAATGGATCAACTGGTTCTCCATTTAAGGTATCGTTGGTCAACACATTACTATCTGCTACTACTCCGCCAAGATCACCATCTACAATGACACCTCTGAAGTCATCATCTACGGCATCTATCATATTAGGGCCAGGGATCACTTCAACGGTTACTGTAGCCGTATCACAATTGGTAGGAGCTGCTACCTCACAAATCGTATAGTCTATGGTATATGTTCCGGGTGCAGTATCTGCCGCTACACTCACGGTACCATCTGCATTAACAGTCAATGGGCCTGTGGGCGTGGAAGTAATGGTCACATCCTCAGGATCTACCATTTCCCCATTTAAAGTATCATTGGTCAGCACATTGCTATCTGCAACAATTCCTCCGGAATTTCCATTAACCGGATTTGCAGTAAAGTCATCATCTACTGCATCTATTATATTTGGTCCGGCTCCTACTTCTACAATTACTGTAGCTGTATCACAATTGGTAGGATCTGCTACCTCACAGATTGTGTAGTCTATAGTATAGTTTCCAGGAGCAGTATCTGCCGCCACACTTACTGTACCATCCGCATTTACGGTCAATGGTCCGGTTGGTGTTGAAGTGATAACTACATCATCTGGATTAACTGTGACACCATCCAGGGTATCATTGTCAAGTACATTACTATTGGCAACAATACCGCCTGTGCTTCCGTCTACCGGGTTTGCCCTGAAATCATCATCCACAGCATTAATACCCGGTGCCCCTGTAAATACGGTCACCGTTGGATCATCCGGATTTCCATCACCATCACTATCTATATCTGAAGGATCATCCGGATCGTCAGAAAGTGTGCTTATTGGACCATTATCCGGGATAAATCCGGTAACTGTCGCGGTATTCTGGAAACTACCGGCATCAATATCTGCCTGAGTTAACGTATAGGTAGCTGTAAAAGTGGTTGAATCTGTCTCGCCGGGTTCCAAAATTGTCAATGGACCTCCGGTAACGGTAACTAGTGGATCTGTTATACTTATATTTCCAAGTGGAACAGTACCAGTATTGGTTACGGTAAAGGCATAACTTATAGTCTCACCTACCTGCGCATATCCATCGCCATTTTCATCATTAAACGTATCTACTTTTAGAACAATGATATTTGGTCCTCCTAAGACAACTACAGTGACAGTTCCGGTATCGCAATTTGTAGGATTGTCCACCTCACAGATCGTATATTCAATAGTATAGGTACCAGCGCCTGTATTAGGAGCTACACTTAC
>CBDUON010000174.1:0-4585 GCA_965368835.1 uncultured Eudoraea sp.
CGATGTCCGCAATTAAAGACCTGATACATCTCCTTCCAGTCTGTTTTTGACTGTTGCTGAATAAGTTTAAACAAAGGAGGAATGGGGAACAGATTGTCTTTTATGACATGAAACTGATCTATAAAGTGTAGTATTTTTGTTTGTGCGCCACCGCTGCAGTGCACCATGCCGTGGATATCTTTGGCGTCAAATTTTTTCAGCATTTTTTTGATAACGGGCGCATAGGTACGTGTTGGGGAAAGAACCAATTTGCCAGCGTCTAATGGCACATTTTCAACAGCTTCTGTTAGCCCTTTCTTACCCGAGTACACCAGATCTTCCGGAACGGAGGGATCATAACTCTCCGGATACTTTTTTGCGAGTATTTTGGAAAATACATCATGCCTTGCTGAGGTGAGTCCATTACTTCCCATTCCGCCATTGTATTCCGTTTCATAGGTAGCCTGTCCATAGGAAGCCAGGCCTACAATGACATCGCCGGCCTTAATATTGGCATTGTCTATTACTTTGTCGCGTTTTATACGCGCTGTTACTGTTGAATCTACTATGATGGTTCTTACAAGATCTCCCACGTCTGCAGTTTCACCTCCGGTAGAATGAATATGCACCCCGTAGTTGGCCATTTCCTTGATCAGTTCTTCGGTGCCTGTTATAATGGCTTTAATAACTTCCCCGGGAATAAGGTTTTTGTTTCTTCCAATAGTGGAGGAAAGCAAGATATTCTCTGTAACCCCCACACATAAAAGATCATCTAGGTTCATGACCAGGGCATCTTGTGCAATCCCTTTCCAGACAGACAGGTCGCCCGTTTCTTTCCAGTACATATAGGCCAGAGACGATTTGGTACCTGCTCCATCGGCATGCATCACCAGGCAATACTCCTCATCATTGGTAAGCGTGTCCGGTACTATTTTACAAAAAGCTTTTGGATAGAGTCCTTTGTCGATATTCTTGATGGCCTTGTGCACATCTTCCTTGGAGGCAGAAACTCCACGTTGGTGATATCGTTTACTAATGGGCGTACTCATGAGAAATCATTTACAGCAAAAATAGGGGAATGTTATAAAATCTAGGTACGCCCCAAGGCCTTTCTGCACAGTTTTTAATTTATTTAATAAATAAAAGCTCCCGGTATTTTGCCAGCGGCCAACTCTGATCATCTACGAGTTGTTCCAACTTATCGCAATGGTAACGAATATCATCAAAATAAGGCTTCACATCATTACAATAGGCCATGGCCTTCTTATGGGCATCTTTGGCTGTATTGGCTTTTTTGCGAGCTTCTATCATGGCATCCGATTTTTTCTTGGTGGCACTCAGATGAGTCGATAGTTCTTCCAGAATTGTCAACTGCCCTTCCGCCATTTTTTTATAGCTGGCGCCAAATACTTCTTTGAGGCCCTTTACATTTTCTATCACTTTGTTCTGATAGGCAATGGCCGCAGGAATAATATGTGTATTGACAAGTTCATTAAACACCCTTCCTTCTATCTGAGTTTGCAAGATGTAATTCTCCAGATCTACTTCCTGCCTGGCGCGTACTTCTACCTCACTCATTACGTTCATATCTTTGAACAGATCGAGGCTTGCTTTGGCCGTCAAAATATTGAGAGCTTCGGGTGTGGTTTTATTGTTGCTTAGCTTTCTTTTGGCAGCTTCTTTTTGCCAGGCCTCACTATAGCCATCTCCATCGAATCTAATTCTTTTAGAAGATTTTATATACTCCCGAAGTATATTGAAAATAGCCTCATCTTTTTTCAGGCTCTTCTTATCTATAAGGGCATCTACTTCTTTTTTGAAATCGATGAGTTGTCTTGCCACAATTGTATTTAGGACGGTCATTGGTTTGGCACAATTCACCTTAGAGCCCGCTCCCCTCATCTCAAATTTATTCCCGGTAAAAGCAAAAGGAGAGGTGCGATTCCTATCTGTATTATCTAATAAGATCTCAGGGATCTTCCCAACTACATTTAGTTTTAATTCCGTTTTTTCCTCCGGAGACAGTTTTCCTTTAGAAACCCCCTCTAATTCATCTAGGACCCTTGAGAGTTGCTTCCCTATAAAAATTGAGAAGATAGCAGGTGGTGCCTCATTTGCCCCAAGGCGATGATCATTGCTGGCAGAGGCTATGGAAGCTCTTAATAATTCCTCATAGGTATCCACAGCTTTTATGGTATTCACAAAAAAGGCCAGGAATTGCAGGTTCTTCATTGGGGTAGAACCCGGACTTAAAAGATTTACTCCGGTATCTGTGGCCAGGGACCAGTTATTGTGTTTCCCGGATCCGTTGATCCCGGCAAATGGCTTTTCATGAAAGAGCACTTTAAAGTTATGACGATCCGCAATTTTTTCCATCACATCCATTAGAAGTAAGTTGTGATCTACCGCCAAATTGGCTTCTTCAAAAACCGGAGCAAGTTCAAACTGATTGGGTGCTACTTCATTATGTCTTGTTTTAACCGGGATCCCTAATTTACTACAGGCCATTTCCAGATCCTTCATAAAATTAAGAGCTCTTAGAGGTATTACGCCAAAGTAGTGATCATCTAGTTGTTGTCCTTTTGCTGCAGAATGGCCCACCAAGGTTCTGCCTGTGAGGACAAGATCTGGTCGGGAATTGGCCACGGATTTGTCTATTAAAAAATATTCCTGCTCCCAACCTAATGTGGCCATTACCTTGTTTACATTCTTATCAAAATATCTGGCGACTGCCGTTGCGGCTTCATCCACGGCATGTAAAGCTCTCAGTAAAGGTGCCTTGTTATCTAATGCTTCTCCGGTATAAGAAACAAATATGGTAGGGATACAAAGAGTTGCCCCATAGATAAATGCCGGGCTAGTAGGATCCCAGGCAGTATAACCTCTGGCTTCAAATGTATTTCTAATTCCTCCACTGGGAAAGCTGGATGCATCTGGTTCTTGCTGAACCAACTGGCTGCCACCAAATTTTTCCAGGGCCTTACCATCTGGCAAAAGATCAAAAAAGGCGTCGTGCTTTTCAGCTGTAGCCCCTGTCAAGGGCTGAAACCAATGTGTATAGTGTGTAGCACCATGAGACATAGCCCAGGCCTTCATGGCTTCTGCTATCTGATCTGCCATCTTCCTGTCTATTTTTGACCCGGTTTTTATGGCGTTATTCACACTGTCTAATGCATCCCTGGTAAGGTATTGCATCATGCGATCTGTGTTAAAAACATTTATGCCAAAGGTCTCGGACCTCCGCGTATTTTCTACGACCGGGATCTCTTTATGTTGAGAACTCTGAAGGATGGCATTGAATCTTATATTAGACATTGTCAGCAAATTTATTGATCTGGAAGCAAAATTAAACATTTCATACAAATACGCTCATATTTTATCATTTTATATAATTAACCCTGTTAAAATTAGGGGTGTTAATAATTATGCCGATTTTTTTGATAAATACCCCCTATTTTTTTATGGTTGTTCATAAAATGATTTATTTTTGAAGATCGAAAAAATGAACTAAGTAACTTTTAAGATTATGAGCAAGACGAAATTAGAATACATCTGGTTGGATGGGCACGAGCCAACACAGGAACTACGAAGTAAAACTAAAATCGAAAATGATTTTAGTGGAAAACTGGAAGATTGTCCTATCTGGTCTTTTGATGGGAGCTCAACAGAACAAGCATTGGGAGGATCTTCTGATTGCTTACTTAAACCTGTTGCAATATACCCGGATCCGGAAAGGGAGAAAGCATTTTTGGTAATGTGTGAGGTTTTAAGTGCCGATGGTACAGCTCATCCATCTAATCACCGGGCACAAATTGATGATGATGATAATGATTTCTGGTTTGGTTTTGAACAGGAATATTTCCTGATGGATACTGAAACTGATCTGCCATTAGGATTCCCACGTGGTGGATTTCCAGGGCCACAGGGTAAATACTATTGTTCCGTAGGTGGCAGATATACCTGGGGACGCGAATTTGTAGAGGAGCATATGGACATCTGTATAGCTGCCGGGATCAATATTGAAGGTATCAACCAGGAAGTAGCACCCGGACAATGGGAATTTCAGTGTTTTGCGAAAGGCGCCAAGAAAGCAGGAGATGAGATTTGGATAGCCCGGTATTTATTAAACAGGCTTACAGAAAAATATGGCTACTATATTGAATTACATCCAAAACCTATAAAAGGAGATTGGAATGGTTCAGGAATGCATGCTAATTTCTCTAACACTACATTGAGAACATGTGGCTCCAAAGAGATCTATGAGCAAATATGTGAAGCCTTCAGACCTGTTACAGAGCATCATATAGATGTGTATGGTGCTTTTAATGATGAAAGACTTACCGGACTTCATGAAACGGCTTCCATTAAGGATTTTAGCTACGGCGTATCGGACAGAGGTGCTTCCATTCGTATTCCTATTATAACTGTTGAACAAGGATGGAAAGGATGGTTGGAAGACAGAAGACCAGCTTCTAACGGAGATCCATATAAAATTGCCGGTAGAATTATTAAAACAGTAAAATCTGCGAACATAGGCGTACCCGTCTAAAAGCAAATTTTAATATATAGAAGAACCGTTTTTGGGGAAACCCGGAAACGGTTTTTT
>CBDUON010000175.1:0-4536 GCA_965368835.1 uncultured Eudoraea sp.
GAGAAGACACCATCTGTAACAATGATCTTAAAACGGGCCTTATCTGCCACTGCCTTTTTTAACTGAGTTTCCAGATCCTCCATATCACTATTTGCATAGCGGTATCTCATCGCCTTGCACAAACGAACACCATCAATGATGGAAGCGTGATTAAGAGAATCGGATATAATAGCATCCTCAGCGGACAACAGAGGTTCAAATACTCCGCCATTGGCATCAAAGGCTGCGGCATAGAGGATAGTATCCTCAGTTCCATAAAAGGAAGCGATCTTTGCCTCCAGTTCTTTATGTATATCCTGAGTTCCGCAAATAAAACGAACCGATGACATACCAAAACCATGAGAATCTAACGCATCTTTGGCTGCCTGGATAACTTCCGGATGAGAGGACAAGCCTAAATAATTGTTAGAACAAAAATTTATCACTTCCTGTCCTGTGGAAATTTTGATCACTGCATCCTGAGGAGAGGTAATGATCCTTTCTTTTTTAAAAAGGCCGGCCTCTTCAATGGCAATAAGTTCATCCTCAAGGTATTTCTTTATACTACTGTACATAATTATATGAATATGGGTTTTATTTCGTCATCTATATAGACCAGGATCTTGTCCTTTACTTTATACCCCATGGAATTCATTGTCTGGCCATAGGTATCTATTTGTTCATTGTGGGAGGAGTATTTTTTTCCGGTCTTGTAATCAATAATGGTAACCTCCATTTCCTCAAACACCATCCTGTCTGGCCGCAAAATTACCCCATTTTCGGTAATTAAAGCCTGCTCGTTCTTAATATTAAGTCCGGCTTTAAAATATGGCGCCAAGTCTGGGTGAGTAGCAATATTGTTAAACCGCTCCAAATAAGTTTCTTGTTCATTTTCAGAGATGGCACCCGTATCTAGAAGAAGAGAAACCGTAGGTGCCACATCTTCGGGGCTCATAATTAGACTCATACCATAATGCAACAAAGTTCCCTGAGAAATGGCTAATTCTCTTGAGGAGCCCCATAGTTCTCCGGCACGAGTGCTTATTGTAAGACTGCTTTCAAATTTATTAGTATACATGAAAGGCATACTGGTATGTACCATGCCACTTAAGTTGTTTTCATTTTGATATATCAGTTCGCCGAAGTCATAGCGATAGGTATTTGGGTCCCAACGGTGCTGTTCCTTTAAGAAATGAATAAACAGACCGGAGAAATAAGTGGGCTTATGTTCGCCTTTGGCGGATAGGTCCATCTCAGAAACAATAAATAGTCCTTGAATACTTCTGGTAAGAGCCACATATAATAGGTTAAAAGCGTCCAATTCCATTTTTTGCTGTTCCTCCTCATATAGAACCCGGGCCTGTTCATGATACATGATCATCTCCTTTTTCTTGCTTACCAAAATATTCTCAAACCCTTCAAGGGTATCATCTTCGGTTGGGATCCAAATCTTTGGATCTCTTTCCTGATATATATAGGTATTCGCAAAGGGAAAAATTACCATGGGAAATTCGAGGCCTTTTGCTTTATGAATGGTCATTAGTTGCACTGCATTGACATTTTCGGGTGCCGGAATGCTCAAAGAATTTTTTTTCTTGTTCCATTGGCTAAGGAAAGTTGCAATACCAGTATCTAGCGTTTGCTCAACATCTAGCACTTCATCCAGGAAGGAGCTTATATATGCATTGGTATCATCACAAAGCTTAAAACGATGAATGGCATACTCCAGCGCATCATATACAGATCGCTTGTTAAAAACAGAGAGGTCAAAATTGTAGTCAGAAATGAATAGTGCCGGTAGCCTCTCCAAATTTTGAGAGATAAAGCTGTGTTTGTTTTGGGCTGGACTTAAAAAAGACAGGATTTCATACTGAATGTTGAGATCTGAAGGGAAGTTTGAAAGTTTAAGCAGATTTATAAGGAAATTGACCGAGGCATTGTTTTGTAACAGCAAAGATTCTGAAGAAATGACAGGGATCTTATTCCCCAAAAGATGTTCTGCCACTTTAACCCCTTGTTTTTTTGCCCGGAACAACACACAAATATCCTTATACGGCACTTTTTTGTTTTGTAATTCATTAATGATACGCACTACTTCTTCACAATAAGCTAGCTCTTTTTGTTCCTCAGAATCCTCTAAAAAACGAATGCTCACCAAGCCTCCTTTTTGATTCGTATGCAGTTGTTGATTCCCCTTGACAAACAAATCCTGATAGAGTTCATTATTTAAATGAGGCACAGTTGAGGTAAAAAAGGCATTGTTAAAACTTACAATCTCTTCATAGCTTCTGTAATTGGTGCCCAGGGTGGCAGTCTTTGGGGCTAAACCGAAAAGGCTATCATCATTGCGTATTAGATTCAAGAACTGTTCAGATCTCCCGCCCCGCCATCTGTAAATTGCCTGTTTTGCATCACCTACAAGAAATAGACTCCCCCTGTTTCCCTGTAGATCCTCACTTTGCAGGGCATGGGAGATTAAGGGAACTAAATTAGACCATTGCATTAGTGAGGTATCCTGAAATTCATCTATAAAATAATGCTTGTATTTTTCACCCAGCCGTTCATATATAAAAGGAGCCGGCTGATCTTTTATATGATCGGAGATAAGCGTATTAAAAGCAGATATAGGTAATTGATCTCTTTCTTCCAGGAGAGCGTTGATTTCTTTTTGTAAGGCGTTGAGGATGGTCAGAGGAACAATATTCTGGTACACATTCTTTAAAAATGTAAGTCGGCCATACCGTTGTTTGATCGTCGTAAAATGAGTTGTGAACTGAGACATTAGAGCCTCAATGTCTGCTTTCTTGTCCTCAGGAGTCGATTTATTATAGAGTGGTTCACTGCCAAATTGTTGTTTCCATTTTGCCGTGAAATCTAGAGAAGAAGGATCTTCACTCACCTGCACCATAAACTTTGGGAAATACCCGGCTTTAAAGTCGGATTGCTCCAAATGGGCTTCTTCTATGAGTTGAAGTACGTTTTTCCCAATTGCCGCCAATTCCTTTTTAAGCATGGCTATGGTCTTTAACAGCAGGGATTGCAGGGTTAAAAAGGATTTGAGATCTTTGGTTTTAAGATCTTCCAGAAAAGGCGCGTGATTTTCATTAAAAAGCATGGCGCCAACTTTCCCCATATCGTACCCAATATTCCAACTTTTACTTTCATCTATCTTTTCCAGCGCAAATGCTATCAGGACGTCTGTTATTTGATCATCTACCTTCGCATTGCCAATTAACCGGTCTACCCCTTCTGCCAATAGAAGCTCCGTATCCAGAACTACTTCGAAGTTTTGAGGGATCTTAAGATCTTTTGCAAAGGTCTTAATGAGTCGATGATTGAACTTATCAATGGTAGAAATGTCAAAAAACGCATAATTGTGTAATATTTCCTTCAGTGTTCGTTGTGCTCTCTTGTGCAAGATCTCAGGAGAGAGTTGTAGTTCTTGTTGTAATTGAAGAAATAGTTCATTTTTATCATTGCCTTCAGAAGGAATGGAAAAATCGTGCAGGCATTCCAAAATACGCAGTTTCATTTCATTAACCGCCTTGTTGGTAAAGGTGATGGCTAATATTTTTCGAAAATTCTGACCTCCCTCAGCAGCAAGCAGTAACTTCAGATATTCTTTTACCAGAGTAAAGGTCTTACCTGCTCCGGCAGAGGCATCGTAAATTACGTATGGATCCAATGGAATTGATTTTACCTGCAAAATAAGGAAACTAGCAGAGTTCTTAACATATAATTATAGGAATATAATTGTTAAAATCCGTACTTTTGAGGAAGACTAGTATTAACAATTAACACAAATAGAAATGGCTTTTGAACTACCAAAATTACCCTATGCATACGATGCTTTAGAACCTTATATCGATGCACGGACCATGGAAATACATTATACCAAACATCACAACGGCTATACTACTAAATTAAATGCTGCTATTGAAGGCACTCCACTTGCTTCTAAGGGAATTGTAGAGATCCTGAAAGGCTTGGATATGAACAATAAGGCCGTTCGAAATAATGGAGGTGGGTATTTTAATCATTCACTTTTTTGGGAGATCATGGGACCAAATGCCGGTGGAGCTCCTTCCGGGGATCTTGCGGCAGCTATTAACAGCGCTTTTGGTTCATTTGATGCCTTTAAAGAAAAATTTAGCAATGCTGCGGGCACATTATTTGGTTCAGGCTGGGCTTGGCTATGTGTCCATAAAGGTGGAAAGCTTGAGATCTGTGCTACCCACAACCAGGATAATTCTTTAATGCCCGGAATAGGGTGTGGAGGAACTCCTATTATGGGATTAGATGTATGGGAACACGCGTATTATTTGAATTATCAAAATCGCAGACCAGACTATATCGCTTCCTTTTTTAATGTTGTGAATTGGTCCAAAGTTGCTGAAAATTACAACAAGCATAAATAGAAGAGTTATTAAAATAGTGAAAGCCGCAACGTGTAGACGTTGCGGCTTTTTATTTGAAATAAAGTTGCGTATAAAGTATTCTACAATAGAAAAGGGTGGAGAAGTCTCCACCCTTTTCGTCCCAAATCTTACCATAAAC
>CBDUON010000176.1:0-4495 GCA_965368835.1 uncultured Eudoraea sp.
CAGGCATTGGCAAAAACGGTTGCTCCAATTTTATTAAATGTATCAATTAAGCCGTCCCTTTCAATGGTATAACGCACCAGTTCTGAACCGGGAGTAATCGTAAACTTAGACTTTGTCTTTAAATGCTTATCTGTCACCTGTTTGGCTAGAGAAGCTGCCCGTGAAATATCTTCATAGGAAGAGTTTGTACATGAGCCAATAAGACCAACTTCTACATTCAAAGGCCAATCGTTAGCCTTAGCTGCCTCAGCCATCTTAGAGATAGGTGTAGATAGATCTGGCGTAAAAGGTCCGTTTAGGTGGGGTTCCAAGTCCGTTAAATTGATCTCAATAACCTGGTCAAAGTACTTTTCCGGCTCCTGATAAACTTCGGGGTCTGCCGTTAAATACGCAGCCACTTTATTTGCCGCATCGGCTACATCTGCACGGTCTGTACCCCTTAAATAGCGATCCATAGATTTGTCATATCCAAAAGTGGAAGTGGTAGCTCCAACTTCAGCACCCATGTTGCAAATGGTTCCTTTTCCGGTACAAGACATAGAAGTTGCCCCTTCACCAAAATATTCTATAATAGCCCCTGTTCCTCCTTTAACTGTGAGGATATCTGCTACTTTAAGGATCACATCCTTAGGAGCTGTCCATCCAGATAATTTTCCAGTAAGTTTTATTCCAATGAGTTTTGGAAATTTCAATTCCCATGCCATTCCGGCCATTACATCAACAGCATCTGCACCGCCAACACCAATTGCTACCATTCCTAATCCACCTGCATTTACAGTATGAGAATCTGTTCCTATCATCATCCCGCCAGGAAATGCATAATTCTCTAAAACAACCTGGTGAATAATACCGGCTCCAGGCTTCCAAAAGCCTATGCCGTATTTATTGGAAACTGATTCCAGAAAATCGAAAACCTCATTACTAGTTTGATTGGCCCTTTTAAGATCTGCAACTGCACCTACTTTTGCCTGTATCAAATGATCGCAATGCACAGTTGTTGGTACGGCAACCTTAGGCTTGCCCGCATGCATAAACTGCAATAAGGCCATTTGAGCCGTAGCATCCTGACAAGCTACCCGGTCCGGGGCAAAATCCACATAATCTTTTCCACGCTTTAAAACGGTTGAGGGAATCTCTTCCCATAGATGTGAATAGAGTATTTTTTCCGAAAGGGTAAGCGGCTTTCCAACCAATTCACGGGCTTTGTCAACCCGTTCTGTCATTTTGGAATAGACGCCTTTTATCATGTCTATGTCGAATGCCATCGTATGCTTGTTTATTAATTATTAATCTACCAAAGATAGAAAATTTAAAAGGGTTAATGAAACCTTTTTAAGGGGCTTCAAAAGTATTATTGACACCGTAAAAGAGGAGATCCCTTATTATTAAAAAAGGAGAATTATTTACTTGAAATAAGAATATTGAAAACTAAAGTCCTTTTTAATTTTATAATTGGAGCAAATTTCAAAGGCATCTTAACAGCTCTAAAATCCCTTAGAGGAGATGTTTAATGATATCTTCCTCACTAATTCCTTCAGCTTCAGCCTTGTAATTTTTAATAATTCGATGTCGGAGAATACCCATGGCAACGGCTTGCACATCTTCTATATCCGGAGAAAATTTACCTCCAACGGCTGCATGTGCCTTTGCGCCCATAACCAAATTTTGAGAGGCTCTGGGGCCCGCTCCCCAATCAAGAAACTGATTGATATAATCTGATGATGTTGGTGTACCAGGGCGAGTACTATTTACCAGCTTAACAGCATACTCCACTACATTATTGGGTACGGGGATCCTTCGGACCAAATGTTGTACCCCAAGTATTTCTTTTGCGTTAAAAAGTGCGTTAATGGACACCTCCTCATCATTTGTAGTCTCCTTAACTATTCGAACTTCTTCTTCCAGGGAAGGGTATTTCAACTCTATGGCAAACATAAAACGATCTAATTGCGCCTCAGGAAGCGGATAGGTTCCTTCTTGCTCAATAGGGTTTTGGGTAGCCAATACAAAGTAAGGTGCAGCCAACTGATGCCTCTCTCCGGCAATGGTCACTGCTTTTTCCTGCATTGCCTCCAATAAAGCGGCCTGTGTTTTTGGAGGGGTTCGGTTTATCTCATCTGCCAGTATAATATTCGCAAAAATAGGTCCCTTGATAAATTTAAAGGTGCGGTTCTGATCCAGGACCTCGCTCCCTAATATATCACTTGGCATCAGGTCTGGGGTAAACTGAATTCTCTTAAAATCCAGACCCAATGTCTGGGCAATGGTATTTACCATTAAAGTTTTTGCCAGGCCCGGTACTCCAATCAATAAAGAATGTCCCCCGGTATAAATTGATAATAGAATCTGGTCTACGACCTCATGCTGGCCAATAATAACCTTGGCTATTTCCTTTTTTAATGCAAGGTGTTTTTGCCCTAGCGCTTCAATGGCCTTTACATCTGACATATATTATTCCTTGACCCAATTATTTGCAAAGTCGCATGATCTATTTGCCTCATTAACACTAACGTAGGTATCTTCTATATGCTCATCCATCCATTCCTTAATTGCGTTGTACTGCTTTTCTCTGAGCGCTAATTCCTGGATCTTGAGATAATCTTTAGCAAAATCTGCCTCGTGTTCATCATAGCGGTTGGTAACTTTTAAGATCTTGTATTTTGGAGGCCCCCCTCTGGTATCGGCTTCTAACAATGGATATGAAATCTCTTCATCTTTTAAGTTCCTAACCTGATTGTACAGGGTTGGATCCATTTTGGTCAATTCAAAACGCGAATCGAAATTAATTGGATTTCTCAACAAGCCTCCATCAAATTTGGTTTCCTTTTCATCCGAAAAATTCATCGCTGCCTCCGCAAAAGTATATTTTCCTTCAATAATATGTTTTCTAATAGAATCTAATTCAATTTTTGCAGCATCAACAGCCGCTTGAGGTATTTCAGGTTGTATGAGAATATGTCTTAGATCTAGCTCCTGACCCCTAATTTTTTCAACAAAAATAATGTGGTAGCCAAAAGTAGTTTCAAAGGGTTCGGATATCTCACCTTCCTGCAAACTAAAGGCTACATCCTTAAATTCTTTTACAAAAGGAGTTTGCCGTGTCATGCTGTAAAATCCTCCCTTCGATTTAGAACCCGGGTCTTGGGAGTACAAGATGGCCTTCACACTAAAACTGGCGTCATTGTCTTCCACATCAGCCTTGATCTCTTTTAATTTATTGATGACCTTTTGCTTTTCCTCCTCAGGGATCTCCGGGGTCTTCACGATCTGTGAAATCTCCAATTCAGCTCCAAAGACAGGTTTTTCATCTGCCGGAATATTTCTGAAAAATTGGCGCACCTCTTCTGGTGTTACCTGTATCTCACTAACTATTTTCTGCTGCATTTTCTCAGACAGCATACGAAGTTTGTTAATGGTATAGAGTTCTTCCCTAAAGTCCTCAACGGTTTCTTTTTTATAGAATTGCAATACCTTATCCATGGAACCAACTTGCTGCACCAATTGTTGAATTTGACGATCACTTGTTGCATTCACCTCATCATCGGAAACCAGAATACTATCTTGTACAGCCTGATGCGCGTATAATCTATCTTCCATTAGTTTTCCAAGCAAGCTGCAATGAGTGATATCTTCAACAGAGGCTCCCTGACTTCGAAGATCGATCAAGGTTTTCTCGATATCAGAATCGAGGATAACATAATCCCCAACCACGGCAGAAATGCCGTCTAGCTTTACTTTCTTAAAGTTATTCACCGTATCTGTCTTGGGTGTCATTTCTGCCTGCATAGGCTCTTCAGGCAGATCGGGAGTAGATACCTCCTGAGCCTCCACACCCATTGCCATTACTGTAAAAAGCAATAGGCCCAATACATTTTTATTTTTCTTTCTCATAGATCTCAAATTCATTTCTTTTAACGGCCTCATCCAGGATCTCCGTTTCCAGACTGCGCATAAATTCTAATTTTCGCCTGTTTAAGAGTACCTGTCTGATAGTGGGTTTAATATAAGCTAAAGGAGCTATTTCATTAATATTCCGCACCTCCGCTATCTTTCCCAAATATACCCCTACAGAGTCCTCCAATTCAAAAAATTGTGATTTTTTTAAGTATCGTTCCTCATTTTCGAAAGTTAAAGGAGGTATTTCCTGTATAATTCTGGATGCAGTGATCCATAGAGAATCATTAAAATTTAGTTTGGTGAATTGCACGCCTATAGAATCCAAAAAGATTTTATCCTTTTCTTCAAAGCGCTTTAACCTCTCAATCACCTCATCCTTATTTAAGAATTGCTTGGGTAACTGAACAAAACGCAATTGAACTAATTTTTCTTTTAAGATAAAATTCTCTTTTTCTTCCTCATAAAATCGTTGAAGTTGAGAATCTGTTATGGTGGTATCCTCACCTCTCAGCACCAAGGCTTCTTTGTAAGCTCTGGTGAAAAGATCTATTCTGTAATTTGCCACCAAGCGCTCAAAGACTGCGATCTCTTCTTCGCT
>CBDUON010000177.1:0-4476 GCA_965368835.1 uncultured Eudoraea sp.
CTTTCTGGTGTCTCTTTCACAATAGTGCGCCTACCTTCGTTATAATAAAATCTGTACGTTCTTCAACACTACCTTTTGGGACCATGATGGAAGGATATTGAAATTCTTCATAGGTGGCCAGTAATTCATTATGAATATCCTTAGCTTCCTGAAAGGTTTCCATGCGTTCTTCATCCGTTGCATAAATAGCTTCCCAGGGCGGTAATACAATCACTCGATCATAGCGGTTTTCCCGGCATAAATCTATAAAATGCTTTGGATAGGGCTGCCCAAAATAGCGCATATAGGCCAGGACATCCGGAATGCCCCTGTCATAAAATACGATCTTGTTCTTATAGTTGTTTCCTTCTTTATAATGACTAAGCCTTGCCTGTAATAAATGCTGATTGAAACTAAAAGGATCGTCCACAAAAGCCAAAGGGTTGGTGACAAAATTATTGGGATCTCCCTGCTTTTTAGCCTCCAGTGTAAGATCTCTGATCACTTCATGAAAGCAGAAATATCCTTTTTCTTCCAGGTTTTTGATCACCGAAGTCTTTCCTGTCCCTGGTCCACCTGTTATTACTATTCGTTTTGGCATCTAAATAATGTGCTTCTATAACAAAAGTAAACAATACGCACATGGGTAAGAAATAAGTTGATTCCCTTTATATTTGTAAAAAGAATTTGAATGAATAAAGACAGTACAGATGAATTTTACCAACGGTTAAAAGAAGAACTTTTACGCTCATCTTCCTGGCCCTCGGATTACTTATATAAGTTTATAGTTCCTACAGATGCTGAGAAAATAAAGGCAATTCAGAGTATTTTTGACAATACCGGGGCCGTTATTGAATCGAAAAAATCAAGCAAAGGAAAATATACCAGCTTGTCCGTAATGGTGCACCTATCAGATCCCGATGCCGTGATTGGATATTATAGGGAAGTGGCTAAGGTAGAGGGGGTAATATCCCTTTAAAATAGTTATTCTCCTATAATTTTATTAATTTGCACCCGTTAAGTAGTTACTTCCAAGCACATACAACAACTGTAAATAAATCACTTTGAATTTAGTAGAAAACCTAGAATACAATACTGAGCGTTCACATCTCATTATTCCGGAATACGGACGTCATTTCCAAAAAATGGTAGACCATGCTGTCTCCATTGCCGATAAAGAGGAACGCAATAAGGTAGCTCAGGCCATCATATCCGTCATGGGTAACTTACAACCGCATTTGCGCGATGTTCCTGATTTTCAGCATAAATTATGGGATCAGTTGTTTATTATGTCCGATTTTAAATTAGACGTAGATTCTCCATTTCCCATTACAAGCAAGGAATTGCTACAGGCACGTCCAGATGCTTTAGAATACCCGCAGAACTTCCCTAAATATCGTTTTTATGGTAATAATATTAAGCGAATGATAGATGTGGCAGTAAAATGGGAAAAAGGAGATAAACGAGACGGACTGGAATACGCGATCGCCAACCATATGAAAAAATGTTATCTGAATTGGAATAAGGATACCGTAGATGATAAGGCAATTTTTAAGCATTTATATGAATTGAGCGATGGTCAGATAGACCTTGCTTCCGATGGTGAAAGTCTTACAGATAGCGGACAATTCTTAAAGCAGCGGGTCACAAAGACCAGCAGGCCAAGCGGGTCCAACAAAAAAGGAGGACGCAGCAATAACAGAGGAAAGAAACGATATTAATCTTCTGAAAAGTAAATGGGTACATTCCAAATAGAAGGCGGTCACAAACTACACGGTGAGATTACGCCACAAGGTGCAAAAAACGAAGCTTTACAAATTTTATGTGCGGTATTACTTACCGCTGATAAAGTTTCCATTCACAACATACCAGATATTGTTGATGTAAATAAATTAATATCCCTGTTAGAAGATCTGGGTGTCAAGATCCAGAAAAAAGGCAAGGGTTCTTATACCTTCATGGCCGATGATGTGAATCTGGATTATTTATTGTCGGATCAGTTTAAGCAAGATGGAAGAGGATTAAGAGGTTCTATTATGTTAGTGGGACCATTGCTAGCCAGGTTTGGGAAAGGATATATTCCAAAACCAGGTGGCGATAAGATAGGGCGCCGCCGACTGGACACTCACTTTGAAGGATTCATAAAACTTGGTGCCAGTTTTAGGTACAACAAAGAAGAACATTTCTATGGTGTTGAGGCTAAAAAGCTGAAGGGTACCTATATGCTCCTGGATGAAGCCTCCGTTACCGGAACGGCCAACATCGTTATGGCATCTGTACTTGCCGAAGGAACAACTACCATTTATAATGCCGCCTGTGAACCCTACCTGCAACAACTCTGCAAGATGTTGAATAGGATGGGGGCTAAGATAAGCGGTATTGGGTCTAACCTTTTGGTTATTGAAGGGGTTGCTCAACTAGGAGGAACAGAGCATACTATGCTTCCGGATATGATTGAGATAGGCAGCTGGATTGGCCTTGCAGCCATGACCAAAAGCGAATTGACAATTAAGAACGTAAGCTGGGATAATCTGGGACAGATCCCTACGATTTTTAGAAAATTGGGGATTACGATTGAAAAAAAGGGAGATGATATCTTTATTCCTGCTCATACCAATGGTTATAAGATCCATAATTATATAGACGGCTCCATTTTAACAATATCGGACGCACCATGGCCGGGACTTACCCCTGATCTTTTGAGTATTATGCTGGTAGTAGCTACGCAAGCCAAGGGAGAGGTCCTTATTCATCAAAAAATGTTTGAAAGCAGATTGTTTTTTGTGGATAAACTTATAGATATGGGCGCCAAGATCATATTATGTGATCCGCACAGGGCAACGGTCATTGGGCACGATTTTAAATCTACGCTAAAATCTACCGTTATGGTTTCTCCGGATATCCGGGCAGGTGTTTCTCTGTTGATTGCCGCCTTATCAGCCAAAGGAACTTCTACCATTCATAATATAGAGCAGATAGACAGAGGTTACGAAAATATAGACACCAGATTACGTGCCATTGGGGCCAAGATCACACGAGTATAAAATCTATTCTCTAATACATTATCGTTTTGGCAACAGATTACTCCAAAATTCCACTTCTTAATAATACCACAGGCAGCCAGAAAAGGTTTGAACTTCATCTGGAGGGAGGAGTAGCCTACACGGAGTACATGATCAACAAACTAAATGTCATCTATCTCACCCATACAGAAGTACCTGCCGCTATGGAAGGTAAGGGAGTAGGGAGTGCACTTATTCAAAAAGTACTTCAATATATTAGGGAAGAAGGGCTTAAAATGGCTCCACTGTGTCCATTTGTGGCAGTTTATTTAAAGCGTCATCCTGAAGAAGGCAAGGAGCTGCTAGCCCCGGGCTTTAATATTGGTCAATAAGTAAAATTTTCTGCCAAATTCCAAGCAAAGAGGAGTGTCCAGATGAGTGTTCTGCTCCAATTAAATTTCACCAATTGTGACAGCATCTTTTCTGAGTAAGTACCACTGGAAATCTCCTTATGCCTGGGTACAAAAATTGTAAATGTGAGTAACCAGGCCATAAGTACCATAACAAAAGCTCCAATACTATAAAATGTTTTTCCTTCCTGCAGTAAACTGCCATACAGCATCAATTGCCCCAACATCAATGGTAGTACAACAAAAGTTATACGCGGGGTATATTTTTTATGCCAGCGGATAAGATCATCCTTCACATAGTACAAAAAACTGGGATAGATGACCAGTTGTACTAGCCAGATCAGAATGACAAGACCAAAATCTAATAATAATCTAAGGGAATCGGAATTCATTTATTTCTCTACTAGGGTGCCGTCCGGATATTTGGCAAAGCGACCTCTATTTCGTTCATGGACATTGTCCGGATAAGGCCAGGGCCATCCTCCAAACTGTGTAAGTCTGTATTCTTCCATGGCCTGCTCAATCTCTTCATTTGTATTCATGACAAATGGACCATATTTGGCTACCGGCTCTTCAATTGGTTTACCCTGAAGCATTAGAAAGTGTGCCGTTTCTAAGCCATTATTGGTAACTGTAAGCTCGATAGGGTTTAGAATTATTCCGTTGTTGGGTTTTATCTTATTGCTATCGATAACACAAGAGTCACCCTCATAAAAATAGAGTGTTCTATGAACATCTGAAGGGATCTCAGGAAAAGTAAAACTGGCACCCGGCTCCAGATGAATATTCCATATCGCTACCATGTTTTCTTTAGCAGCGGCCCATGAATTTGGGGCTGGGAGGGGGGCTGCCATATTTTTGTAATCTCCTGTAATGATCTTAAGGGTAACCCCATCCTTTTTTTCAATGGGGATATCCTCATGCCAAAGCATTTTAAAATGGGGATCTGCCATTTTGTTTGTTTTAGGCAGGTTTAACCAGATCTGAAAAAGCTCCAGGGGATTCTCTTTCTCTTTTTCTAACAAAGGAAACATTTCAGAATGTTGTACGCCTCTTCCTGCAGTCATCCACTGCACATCGCCCTG
>CBDUON010000178.1:0-4457 GCA_965368835.1 uncultured Eudoraea sp.
TGGTTCTTTTTATCGGTTTTCCAATACAGAAAATACAGGATCAGGAATACAAAAATATAGCAAACACCTTCGTATAATTGGGCAGGATGCCTGTAGGGAATGGCCTCCAGATACTCCGCGAATGCGGGTTTGTTTTCCAGTGCCTTATAGGCAGCATTTACGGTGCTTTCCTTGGTAATTCGCATTGCCGAAGAGGCAGGCATATCATCTGAATCCCTAACAAATCTTGTAGCAAAAAGAAAGGATTTATCAACGATCTTCCCATTGATCTCAGAATTAAAAAAATTCCCTAGACGTACACAAAAAGCTCCAATAGAAACAGGGATCACTACCCTGTCTAATATCCATAACATTCTAAAACCTTTGTGTTTTCTGCAGTACAAATACATTCCTATGATGATCCCTATGGCCGCGCCATGACTGGCTAAGCCGGAAAAGCCTGTGAATTCATAGCCGTTGATAAAACCAAATAAGGTACTGCCGGCTCGTTCCCGTATTGGGAGTAATATTTCAAGTATATGGTTGGAATAATAGGCCCAGTCATAGAAAAATACATGCCCCAGACGTGCTCCCAACATGGTAGCTATCACGGTATAAATAAAAAGGGAGTCGAGTTGCTCAACGGTCTTCTTTTCATTGAGGAATATTCGTTTCATAATATACCAACCCAATGCAAAGGCTATGATCCATAGTAAGTTGTAATATTTGATCTGAAGAAATCCTATTTTAAATAAGGTGTCTGCCGGATTCCAGGTAATTCCTAATAAATACATAAAGGTGTTTTTAACGCGACTAAGATACATAAATAGATAGAGAGGAAAAGCCCATTGGGCAACCTATTCTAACACAAGATCTAAGAAAAATATAAAGTTCAATCTGATTTTAAGGCACGGGATCGTAACCCTTGCCTCCCCATGGATGACAACTAAAAATACGTTTTAAGGCGAGCCATCCTCCTTTAAATAAGCCATGTTTTTTGAGGGCTTCCAGGGTGTACTGTGAACAGGTAGGCGAGTATCTGCAACTGGAAGGGGTATAGGGAGAGATGAGCAGCTGATAGGCTCTTACCAGAAAAACAAATGGCGCTATCAGGATTTTTTTCATGAAATACTAAAGGTAGTTCCTTCTTTTCCATCTTTTAATTGGATGCCCATGGCGGCCAATTCATCTCTGATTTTATCAGAAGTTGCAAAATCCTTTCCGGCACGGGCTTCATTCCGCATCTGTATCAGTAAGGATACAACTCCGGTTAGCTTGTCTGAAATGGTATTTGCCTGATCTTGTGATTCTAATCCCAATACATCAAAGACAAAATCGTGCATACTTTTGGTGAGTAGCTCAAGATCATCTTTGGAAATTCGTTCTTTTCCTTCTTTTACAAGGTTTATGTACTTCACCCCTTCAAAAAGTGTGGCAATTAAAATGGGCGTATTAAAATCATCATTCATGGCATCATAGCAACGCTGTTGCCAGGCTTTGATATCTATGGTAGAGGAAGTGCTTTTTTCTATACCATCCAATACCTTCATTGCCTCCATAAGCCTGAAATATCCTTTTTCTGACGCCAGTAAGGCTTCATCACTCAGGTCCAAAATACTGGTATAATGGGCCTGTAACATAAAGAAGCGCACTACGGAAGGAAGAAATGGCTTACTGAGTATTTTGTTCTCCCCGGAGAAAATCTCATTGGGCAGTATGTTATTACCGGTAGACTTGGCCATTTTTTTCCCATTCATTGTAAGCATATTGGCATGAAGCCAATAGTTTACAGGGCTATGACCATGAGAAGCTTCAGACTGGGCAATCTCACATTCGTGATGTGGGAATTTAAGGTCCATTCCCCCTCCATGAATATCAAAGGTTTCTCCCAAATATTTTGTACTCATAGCGGTACACTCCAGGTGCCAACCCGGAAATCCATCGCTCCAGGGAGATGGCCATCGCATTATATGCTGAGGTTCGGCCTTCTTCCAAAGTGCAAAGTCCTGAGGATTTTGTTTTTCGTCTTGCGCGGTTAATTCACGGGTATTGGAGATCATATCCTCCAGCTTTCGTCCGCTTAATTTGCCGTATTCATACTTCTCATTAAATTTCTTTACGTTGAAGTAGACCGAGCCATTGACCTCATAGGCGTATCCTTTCTCCAGAATGTCCTTAATGATCTCTATCTGTTCTATGATATGGCCGGTAGCCGTTGGTTCAATGCTGGGGGAAAGAAAATTAAATTTTTGCAGGATATTATGAAAGTCTACGGTATAGCGTTGTACCACTTCCATGGGTTCTATCTGCTCTAGCCGGGCTTTCTTTGCGATCTTATCTTCTCCGTCATCAGCATCATCCACTAAATGACCTGCATCGGTAATATTGCGTACATATCGTACTTTATATTCCAGATGTTTCAGATAGCGAAAGATCATATCAAAAGACATAAAAGTGCGGCAGTTTCCCAAATGCACATTGCTATACACAGTTGGGCCACAGACATACATGCCTACATGTCCTTCATTGATAGGTTTAAAGACCTCCTTCTTGCCGGAGAGTGAATTGTATACTTTGAGAATTTGATTCTTGTAGAGGGCCATTAGGGTTTAAGATCGCTTAAAAACTAGTTTCCATATTGATGTACTCCAAAAATTCCTTTCGAACGCCTTCTTCTTTAAAGCGCCCGCCGTATTCTGCAGTTACAGTGCTGCTATCCACATCGCGAATTCCTCTGGAATTTACACATAGATGTTTAGCATCTATGACACAGGCCACGTCTTCAGTTCCCAGGACCTTTTGAAGCTCACGTACGATCTGAATATTCATTCTTTCCTGTACCTGAGGTCTTTTTGCAAAATAATCTACAATTCGGTTCATTTTGGAAAGACCTACAACCGTTCCTTTTGAAATATAAGCAATATGGGCCTTACCTACTATGGGAAGCATATGGTGTTCACAGGTAGAATATAGGGTTATATTCTTTTCAACCAGCATTTCTCCATACTTATACTTATTCTTAAAAGTGGAGGATTTGGGCATTTTATCAGGATGCAACCCGCTAAAGATCTCATTTACATACATCTTTGCTACCCGCTTTGGGGTTCCATTAAGGCTGTCATCATCCAGATCAAGACCAAGAGTAAGCATAATGTCGCGAACGCTCTCTTCAATTCGCTCAATTTTCTCTTCATTGGTCAGGGTAAAGGCATCCGCCCTCATGGGGGTGTCTTCGGCAGAAGAAACATGATCATCCCCTAATGCCTCAAAATGTTTATCCAAAGTGCTCTTTATTTTCATTTCCTACGCGCTTAAACAAAGGGCAAAGATATACATAAAATGGCACTTTACGTGCCGTTTGAGGCCATACACAACATAAATTAGTGTTAAGGAAGCTGGTCGTGTATTTTTAACTTTTAACATGTTAAGGTGTACGATCTAATGAGAATACCTGCTGGTTTTCTATGCTTTATTATGATGTTGGCCCTTTCCGGGGTTTCAGCTCAGGTGGCAGATGATTGCCTAAATGCCATTCCTATTTGCAGTAATACCCCTGTGAACGGGGGCACAGCAGGATATGGAAATGACGATTTTAATGGAGCACCCAACAGTGGATGTCTGGAACCTACCATGACCGGGTTTATAGAATCTAATTCGGCCTGGTATCGCTTTAGGACAGGAGCTACAGGAGAACTTGGGTTTAATATAGGCTTTGATACTTCTGAAGATTGGGATTTTGCTTTATACAAGGCTACAGATTGTGCTACATTAGGCGATCCTATCCGTTGTAACTTCTTTGACAATAGCGATGAGGATACCTATATGGGGGTAGGGGAAGATCCTACGGGCAATGCTACCAATGTGCAATACGAAGATTGGATACAGGTGGCCCCCGGGGAGGATTATTATCTCCTTATCAACAATTTTAGCAATAGCAATTCCGGCTTTTCCATACAGTTTTCGGGACAGATCTTTGAAACCAATCCAAATGATGCGCTCGACTGTTCCATTGTAAATAATTTACTGGGCGCCCCTATTGCGGCCTGCGATAATGAAACCATAATTTTAGATGCTACCAGCACCGGTGCTCTGGGATATACCTGGTACAGTGATACCGGTAGTGGATATCAGGTCTTAGTGGGAGAAACCGCTGCAACCTTGTCTTTAACTACCTCTGCCATGTACAGAGTACAGGTGCTTATGCCTGCACCACCTAACATAATCAGCGAAGTGCAGGTAGCGTTTTCAATAGCACCTACCACTAATCCTGTTATGGATGAGGCCGTATGTGTTGAAAGCGGAATATATGATCTCGCTCAAAAAGATTCAGAGGCTCTGGGTGTACAGGACCCGGCAACTCATGTAGTAAGCTATCACTCCAGCCAGACAGATGCTGATAATGGCATTAATGCCCTGCCAAAGCAATACACAGTATCCTCAGGGACCGAAGTCATTTATGTGCGGGTCTCAAGTCTGGA
>CBDUON010000179.1:0-4381 GCA_965368835.1 uncultured Eudoraea sp.
GGTTTTTCTTCGTAATGCCCGGGAGTTTCAAAGAAATATGAGCTTAAATCCCATAAATCATTAACAAAATTAGCACGTTCCTTTACCATAGAGACCACCTTGGTTACATATCCCAGGTTCAGTTGCCGGGCCATAGAGACATTCTTTTTCTGTACTATAGGATAAAAAAGCTCTGCCAGCTCCTCATCAGATTTTAGCTGTAAATACTGATGGTTGTACCATTTGGTTTTATCCGGATCGAATCGTGCCCCGGAATTATGAACCCGCTCCAAGGTAAAGGCACTAATAAGTTCCTTTAGCGTATATAGTTCTTTATCATCACTAGAGTTCCATCCTAACATTGCCAGGAAATTAACAACAGCTTCGGGGAAATAGCCGGCTTCTTTATAACCAACTGAGGATTCCCAGGAAAGTGGAAAGACAGGGAAGCCCATTTTTTCACCATCGCGTTTGCTTAATTTTCCTTTGCCGGTAGGCTTCATAATCAGAGGCAAGTGTGCAAACACAGGAGGTTTCCATCCCAACGCCTCGTATAGCTGGCAGTGTAGTGCAAGGGAAGGCAACCACTCTTCTCCCCTAATCACATGCGTGATCTCCATTAAATGATCATCAACAATATTTGCCAGATGGTAGGTAGGCATCCCATCACTTTTAAATAACACTTTGTCATCTAATAATGAGGCATCAATGCTTATATCTCCCCGGATCTGGTCATGTAACTGAATGATCTCTTCATGCGGTGTTTTAAACCGAATAACGTGATCTTCTCCTGCTTCTATTCTGGTCCGAGTTTCTTCAGCGGTTAGTGTGAGTGAATTAGAAAGCTTTTCTCTATTGTGCCAGTTGTAAATAAAGGTCTTGCCCTTTTCTTCATGATCTTTGCGATGAAACTCCAATTTCTCTGATGTATCAAAAGCGTAATACGCTTTTCCTTTTTCTATGAGCTCCTCGGCGTATTTTTTGTAGAGATCCTTGCGTTCACTTTGACGATAGGGGCCATACGCGCCATTTTTCCCGGGACCTTCGTCAAAAGGTATCCCACACCAATTTAAGGCATCTATGATATATTGCTCTGCACCTTCTACATAGCGGTTCTGGTCCGTATCCTCTATCCTCAGAATAAAAGCACCTCCATGTTTTTTCGCAAATAAGTAATTGAATAAGGCAGTGCGGACTCCACCAATATGTAATGGTCCAGTGGGACTGGGAGCAAACCGAACGCGGACATTGTTGTTCATTGAAAAATTCTTAAGTAAACAAAGATAGGCGGAAGCTATCGAATGCCAAAAGGTTAGTGTATCATTTCCAGGCCATCGATTTCATTATAAAAACAGCCTGGACCTTATACTGGTTTCATAGTATTGGGGATGCGTTTATTCATGATCTTAAACCACAAAGGCGGTACTAGGGAAAGAACCATTGAGGTTGGATAACCAAAGGGCATTTGCGGGGAATCCTCATGACAGTCGAGCACCTGATATTTCTTGGAAGAGATATAATGATGATCACTATGTCTGGTTAATTCGTAGAGCATTATACGCCCCAATACATGGTTGCTGTTCCAGGAGTGGATCTCCTTCACTCGTTCATAACGCCCGGAAGGCATCTTTTGGCGTAAAAGCCCGTAATGTTCAATATAATTCACCGTTTCCAAGAGCAAAAAGCCTACCAGAGCTGCTCCCAGGGCAAACCAAAGGGTAGGCAGCCCAAAGAGAATATATACCAGCACCAAATAAGCGACTTGCAAAATTATATACCAAAACATATCATTCTTTATGGAAAAAAACGATCGATTCTCACTGCTTAATAATTTTAGCTGAATCTTCCAGGCTTTTACCAGCTGTCTGCTAACAGAGGTGATCCAAAAGGAATATACCGATTGATTATACCGAGCAGTTGCCGGGTCTTCCTTTGTAGCGGCATGGAGATGGTGACCAAAATTATGCTCAATATAGAAATGCATATACAAAGAAGGGAGCAGGAGTAATTTTCCCAGAAAGCGATCTTTAGACTTTAATCTATGTCCCAATTCATGACCTACGTTAATGCCATTGGTTCCCAGCACAATACCCAGAGAAAGTGCGAGTCCAACTATTTCATAGGGCGCGTATGTTGTTTGCGAAAAGGACCAGAGAAAATAGAAAAGCAAGCCATATACCATGGGAACATTCACGTAAAGCATCCAATCAAATATCTTCTTGATGACTCTTTTTTCTTTGGTTTTTGGATCAAAATTTCTATTGTCTAACGGAAGTATTATCTCCAGAATGGGAATAAGGACAAAACCGTATACCGGGGTAAGATAACTCCATATTCCCCCTAAGTTTATACCAATTATAGCTGAAAGCGGGAGAGTTAAGGCCGCCAGGTATTTTAAATCCTTCATTGTAAGCTTTTTAACAAATTTTTGAGGTTCAATTATGCCATATCCGGTATCTTGGTATTAAATATAGCAGATTTTGGATAGTTACAAGAACATTCTACATAAACTGTCGGCATTCATTACCAAGTACTATACCACCCAGATGATCAAAGGGGTCTTTGTATTTGTGGCCGTGGCATTGTTGTTTTTCTTATGTGTTCTCACCTTGGAGTATTTTCTTTGGCTGGGTTCCACGGCAAGGATGGTTTTATTTATTAGCTCGTTGATTGTCACCCTTTTATTGTTGGTTCGGTATCTTATAATACCAGTTATTTATTTATTGAGAATACAAAAAGGACTCGATCTTAAAACGGCTTCCGGGATCATTGGCAACCACTTTCCTGAAGTGGGAGACCATCTTATTAATTTGTTAGATCTAGCAGACGACAAACAGAAATCGGAATTATTGCTGGCAAGCATAGAACAACGCTCTAAAAGACTTTCACCGGTCCCTTTTAATAAGGCAATTGATATTCGTAAGAGTTTGGCATATGCAAAATATGTACTAATACCGGTATTTATAATAACAGGCATTGGTATAGCAGGCCATTTAAATTCCTTTATGGGTTCATATGACCGTGTGGTCAATTATGATGTGGCCTATGAAAAACCGGCACCCTTCAGATTCGTATTGTTAAATGGAGCTTTGGATGTACTGGAATCTGAATCATATACACTCAATATAGCCACAGAAGGGGAACTGCAACCAGATATTGCATATATCGTTATAGACGGGAAGGAGCGCTTATTGCAGAAATCTAACGGCCAGTTTTCTTATACATTTAGGGCACCTATACAGTCACAGGACTTCTATTTAAGTGCCAACGAGATAAGGTCCAGGCAGTACAGCTTAAAGGCATTGGCCACACCTTCAATTCAGGAATTCAAGACTATTTTGGAATTTCCGAAGTATACGCAAAGGAAGACGGATACTCTGCAGGGGACCGGTAATGCATTAGTACCAGAAGGCACTAGGATCACGTGGCAAATAGCGGGTGAAAATACCAAGAGAGTACAATTGATGACAAAAGATACTACGGTTAATTTCGCAGTTACAGGAGGAGAGTATAAGTATTCAAGAAAGGTGTTGAATGAATTGGAATATGAAGTAACTACTTCAAACGAGAATATAGAACATTATGAGCGACTCCATTACAAGATTAGAGTAAACAAGGATGCAAGCCCTTCTATCAGAGTAAATGAAATACGCGACACCCTGAGTCAGGCACTTTCTTATGAAGGGATTGCTTCGGATGACTATAAAGTATCAAAATTGGAAATAGTCTATTATGTTGATAATGAGGAGGATAAAAATATAGTTTTGGAGTTGGCACGTCCCGGAGATCGCGATTTTAATTTTAGTTATGAATTTCCATCTGGGATGGATCTGGAAAGAGGGAAGCGATATTCCTATTATTTCCAGGTAACCGATAATGACGCATTGCGTGGCGGGAAAAAAGTAAAAAGCCAGGTTTTCTCTACGGACATTTTAAATGATAGGCAGGAAAAGGAGCAGCAATTAGAAGATCAGAAGAAACTGTTACAGGAATGGGATGGTGCTTTAGATAAATTTCAGGAACAGGAAAAGGCATTAAGACAATTAGAACGAGATCAAAAGGAGAAGAATGTGCTGAGTTTCAATGACCAAAGGGCCATAAAGGATTTCTTAAAGCAGCAGCAGCAACAAGAAGCGTTGATGGAAAAATTTAGCAAACAACTGAATAAATCCATGGCCAATGAGAAGGAAACAGATCCTTTACTAAAAGAACGTTTGGAACGTCAGGAGATTGAAGCACGAAAGAACGAGCGACTTTTGGAGGAATTAAAAAAGATTGCAGATAAGTTAAACAAAGAGGAGATGTCTGAACGCCTCGAAGAAATAGGTAAAAAGCAACAAAACAGCAAAAGAAATCTGGAGCAGTTACTAGAGCTAACCAAACGATATTACGTTACCGAAAA
>CBDUON010000180.1:0-4378 GCA_965368835.1 uncultured Eudoraea sp.
GCTCCTTTCTCGGCTCTGATATCAGTTTCCTGTGTGAGGGAGGCACCCTCTTTAAAATCCTGTAATTGAAGGGACGACACCAGATAGGTCGCTTTTTTAAACCCAAGGGACCAGGCCACATTGGCCTTTAAGGCCTCACTTGGCTCTGCTTTATCAACGATAATGGCACTAAGCGCATAAATACCCAATCCACAAGAAGGTAATAATTCGTTTTTCTTATACGCATCTACCAGATTACTCCTTGTATTTTGAAGCTCAGTAGTAACTCCGGAAGGAAGAATGTTCTGTATTCCATCGAGGATATCTACTTTGATTTCCTTTTCGGACTGGCTTGTAAGTTTGGTGCGCTTAACAAAGCCAAATTGATTGCTGGAATTCCATTCATAGGTAAAGGTAAGTTGGAGGTCCTCATTGATCTCCTCAAAGATGACCTTATTCCCATACATGTTTTTATACAGGTTTCTGCAGATACTGTACAGTCCTTTGTATTGATCAGAAAATGGTTCCCACAAATAGGTATCAGCACCTCTCTTTACCCTTAAGATGGTTTTACTTCCGGTGATCTCTGCCGACTCCGTGATCTTATCATCAGTATAGTATGGAAACAAAGCGTACTCACTGTTCTTCCTGCCGGCACTTAGCCCTCCGTTGCTCGAAATAAACATCCAGTGATTAGACTCACTCACAATGCTCATAAAAAAAGGTCTCATACAATCACTATTAGAGATCTTGTAGTAGACGTCATCACCAATCTTCATATGGCTGCCACTCACAACTTTCTGCTCCAAATGCAACTTACTATTTCCTATTTGTATTTTACTTGCCATATTAATTGTCTTTAACTATAAAAAAGCCTCTCAAAATCATCCATTTTTGAAGAGGCTAATCACGCATATGATATGGTGCTATTGCACTAAAAATGGAATGTTAGCCGCTGCTGAATGATTGTTTCCATCAGTTGCGTACACAAATAATCTGTACTTCCCTTTAGGAGGTGCTTTCATGATAAGTTTATTATCACTCTCCGACTTAAAAAGACCCTGAATAGCTTTAGGTTTTTCTTCGTAGTCTCCTCCATCCTGCAGATCCGTACTTTCGGGCAATACTTCCCAACGATATGTTATAGCATCGTTTTCTTCATCTGAAGTGGAGATAATTGCCGTATATTCTTTAGAAGGGGACAGCGTTACGTTTTGATAGGCAGTCTTACCATCTAACACAAAAGATTCTATTTTAGGTGTTCTGTTAGCAGGCCATGTCCCATTCCAAATGTAGTGCATCACATCTACAGATTCTGTTTCCTGTCCATCTTCAAGAAAAATCCCATACCAGGTTGGTGTTCGTTCCTGTTTGTTTCCCCACAGAAAAACATAGGAGCCAATACATTGCAAAGAGTCTGCCTCAATACCACCTTTATACCGTTTTAAATAATTGGCGGCTTTAAGACTACTGTGTTCTTCAATGGGTGCACCCCATGAAGTAGTTGGCACTTCCCAATGGCCTGTGGCGCCCCATTCGGTTACCATATAAGGACCTTTCCAACCAAATTCCCTGATCAAATTGGGTAAATCTGGTAAGTCACCATACATCTGTACAGCCAGGATGTCCAGATCCGGGCAACGTTCCTTAATTAATTCAATTTCCTTCTCCGAGATACCCGCAAGGCTTGTGGTGGTCAGATGATTAGGATCAATCTCATGAATCATTTCTGAGATCTCATTGACGGCATCCCAAACTTTGGGATTTGTATACCGAAGATTTAGTTCATTCCCAATACCCCAGATCAGCAAGGCAGGATGATCTTTTAAAGCCATCACCTGACTTTTTATATCCTCCAACTGCTTTTTAACTTCTGCCGGATCGTCATAATCAAAACCGTGACGCTCCCTGCCTACTTCGATACCCATGGTTACCATTAGGCCATTCTCATAAGCCTCATCTAATACTTCCTGCGCCGATCGTTCTCCATTATCTGTTCTCCAGGTCCTGAAAGAATTGGCCTTATGACTTGCCAGCGCTTTGATATTGCCAAACTCTAATCCGGCACCCTTTATATAAAATGGTTCCTTATTAACCAACATTTGAAATTTACCATTGTTTACTAACATCTCAACTTTGGCTGGTGGCGCCATCGCCGTTGGGTCATGGCTTTCTTCTGATTTTTTTGGTTCGTTTTTGCAAGACAACAAGGCACATGCAAGAACCATCACTAAAATGCGATTCATGATATAGGTTTATTTTCTAATTAGTAATTCTTCAACTTCTTCCAGCGTTCTTCCTTTGGTCTCTATTACAAATTTATAGACAAAAATCAGTGCACACAGAGATAATATGGCATAGAGCGCAAAGGTGATGGTTGGCCCTAAATTTGAAAGTTCCCAAGGAAATACCTGAGTAACAGAAAAGCTTACCAGGGAATTAAAGAATCCAACTACTGATATTGCGATCCCTTTGATCTTGGAAGGAAATATCTCCGAGATCAGTGTCCACATTACAGGCCCCAAGGAAATAGCAAAAGAGGCCACATACAGCAATATCGCTATTAAAACCAGGGTGGCATTAATTTGTATAAAGTTGGTGATCTCATTTCTTTTGAAAACGAGGAATTGATCCTCATCTAATAGCTCCTGCACCGCGGCAAATAGAACAGCCTGACCGTCATAGGAATTTCCTTTCAGATCTGTCAACGCCATTTTAACATTCTGGTCTGTTACCTTCTCTAAAGTGGTATCATTGAAATCATAGGTGGCATTGTTAAAAGCATAGGTAGCCATTAGCAAAGCTATGGTCATAAAAGTGGTGCCTATTAACAACAAGGGTTTTCTTCCAAGTCTGTCAATGAGCCAAATAGCAACCAGGGTAAACACCAAATTGGTAAGTCCAACCACAATTGCCTGGAGAAACGAAGAATCTGTGCTGCCGCCGGCTTGTTCAAAAATGGTGGGAGCATAATAGAATACAGCATTGATCCCGGTAATTTGCTGAAAGAATGCAATCCCCAATGCAATGACCATAATGGTGGCATATTTGCTTTTGAAGATATCGGACAATTTTCCTTTTTCTTCCTTCTTGTCAACGCCTCTTTGTATTTCCTGAATGGTAAGTTCTGCATATTCTTCTCCCCCAATCTTCATCAGTGTTTTACGTGCTAACTCTACTTTATTTAGTTTTTGGATCAGCCACCTTGGACTCTTGGGTACGGTCCAAAGTGATATAAAATAGATAGCAGCGGGAATGGCTTCCACTCCAAGCATCCACCTCCAACTATCTTCTCCAAGATCGATTAGAAAATAATTGGAAAAATAGGCGACAGAGATCCCTATCACAATATTTAACTGATTAAAAGAAACCAGGCTCCCTCTTAACTTTGGAGGTGCTATTTCTGCAATATAGATGGGTGCAATAAGGATGGCCCCACCAATGCCTACTCCTCCTATGATCCTGGCTATGATAAATTCGGTATATCCCGTTGCCATGGCGGACCAGGTTGCGGATATTGTAAAAAGTGCTGCCACTACTATCAGCGTATTCTTCCTACCAAAACGATCTGCTATAGGGCCAGCCATAAGATTCCCGGCCATGGCTCCGAAGACCACACATCCTACAGAAAAGCCCAACATCCATTCGGTCATTTCGAAATAAATGGTAATTCCCTTTACTGCTCCGGAAATAACAGCACTATCGAACCCTAATAAGAATCCACCCAGTGCTACGATAAGGCTAATTAAAATGGTATACGACTTATTCATTTTTACTTGTACTGCCGGTGATTCCATATTCTTGTTCTTTAGATGGTTGGTTTTAAAACATATTTTCCCTGCCTGTAGTGGCCAAAAACGTTTTTAAATGTAGATAAAAAAAAAGGCCAGTAGGAAATAACTAACCTTAAACTATAATACCAGAATAATATAAATTGGATAGTTCGCTCAAACTAACTCCGCGTTTAAACCCGCCTGAAGTAATTTGCTGCAACGAGGTTTTAAATCGACATATTCTCCGGTTTTAACTGTGCATTTGCCATTGTAATGTACAATAAGTGCACATTGTTCTGCTTGTTCCGGAGTATGCTCGCACACACTGATAAGAGTATCGATCACATGATCGAAGGTATTCACATCATCATTAAACAGTACGATCTCGTGTTGTTTTACCGTTACTTCCTCTAGTAACAGTTCTTCAGAATATTTTTCTTTAGTTCCCATAGCGAAGAATTTGTACTAATATACTAATTTTTCCGACTTTCAACTTTAGAAGTCAGAATTACAGAATGAAGCTATTTTCCAGGTACGGCCTACTTGGTTTTATAATACTGAGCTGCTACCCATTTATTTCTAGTAGCTTTTTTGTTGAAAGTAAGTCCGGCCTTTCTACAAGCTGC
>CBDUON010000181.1:0-4320 GCA_965368835.1 uncultured Eudoraea sp.
CCGGCATTCCTATTGTTTATACTGTCTTAGGTAGTTTTTTATAGGTCCCCATAAGTTGATCCCATAACCTAAAGTACAGCCCAAAATTTACCCGTGCATTCTGATGATGATGATTGTGATCTGCTGCCGTATTCTGCCATTTCCCCAGCTGTAGTTGTTTTAGATCATACCCCAAATGGATATAGACATCATACAGGGTCATAAAGGTAATAAAGGCGATCAGGGCACTTTGATGCCAGGGAATACAAAAGATTATTATTGGAATAACTCCCATGCTTAAAACGGCTTCCAGGGGATGAAAGGAAAATGCAGACCAGGGCGTAGGATTTGTAAACTGGTGATGCACCTTATGGACAACTCTGAATAGATACTTATGATGTATAAGTCTGTGTGTCCAATAGAAATACGTATCGTGTATAACAACCATAAGCACCAGACTTACTATAAAATATGGGATTCCATAGTCCGAAATATTTTTATAGTGTAAGGTATTCCCGGCCTCTAACCACCCTATAAAAAGCCAGATACCGGAACCGTAAATAAGCAGGGTCCCAAGGGAATAGACTATCTCCTTTCCTATTTTTTTAGCAGAGGGATGCTTCCTTTGGATCTTGCTGTCTTTAACGGTCTTTCCGCTATACACATAAAAGACCAAAAATGGAATTCCGGCCAGGAGTACATACCGGGCCACAAAGAAGGCCGAGACCAGCAACCAAAGCTCAAAAGATGATTCCTGATACTTCATAATTAATAGGTTGGACAACCAGCGGCGGTCATTGTTTCTAACATGGTATCTAGGGCAGGATCCAGGATATTCCCCGACTTCTTATGACAAAATGTACAGGGGTTAATATCCCCATCTGTATCCACATACAGGCCTTTTCTTCCCGCACTATAACAGCCCTGACGTCTTTGATAATACCCGTGATAGGTAATAATAGGATAGGACAGAAATTCCTCGGAAAAATTCATTTTTAGAAAAATACGTTCCAGTAATTCAATATGCTCCTCGCCCAGGGTTACATCCTTATTCTTATAATGCCCTACCTCCTTGGGTTCCAGAAACTGTACAAACTGCACCCCTGTATTCTTGGCCAGTTCCATAAACCTAATCACATTCTCTTCACTGACAAATTCTTTTCTCATACATACTGAATACGCTACCACCAAGCCATTATTCATAGCATTCTTAGCGCCTTCCTGTGCCCAGTAAAAGGCATCTTTATAATTCCTGAAGGCATTGTGCGCCTCAGCATCATAATGATCCAGGCTGATAAATACGCCGGTAAGTCCGGCTTCTTTTAGTTTGCGTGCATTTTCTGCAGTAAGATTGAGCCCGGAGGTATTCATCCAAAAATTAGTTCCGGCAGCTGCCTTTTCCATGAGGGATATCAATGTGCCTACTTTAAGCATGGGTTCTCCCCCTGTAAAGTGGATCTGGGCTGTTCCCAGGTCTTGCACTTTTTGTACAATCTCGTGTAAGTTTGTTGTACTAAGCACATCCTTCTTATTTAGAGAATCCCATTCGTAACAATGCTCACATTGCAAGGCACACTTCTTGGTAATAGCCAGGAAAATATGATTAAACCTATATCTGTCTGATTTATTCGCTTTAAAATTGTGCAGCTCAGAAGCAATAAATCTCTCGTAAGCAGCGCTATTCCAGCCAGGGGTGAATAAACCCATATAATATTTCCCATCCACGAAGGCCATTTTTCTAAGGACGTGGTCCCCTAAAAATCTTCTTCTCAATGTAATTAGATACCGCAATCCTCGAAACCAGTCTAATGGGTTTTTATACTGTTTCACCAGTACTTTTAAAAGGGTGATTTTCAGTTTTAAATGAATCCAATTTTTTTCAAGACCAAAAATAATCCTGCCTTTTGAATGATCTATGGAACTTTCTGCAGCGATGCTTGCTCCCGGGTGGTATTTCCAATCTACGCTACCGGTAAATGGCAGCGTTTCTGTAGTTGGTTTATTGAACAACATAGCTTTCTTTTTTTGATTGAAAGGCCTTTAGGATTCTGTGATATTCGTTTTCAGAGAACCTTGTAAACGTATTTGGATCCCTGAATTTTTGCAGTTCCACAAAGTCCGGAATTCCCTCATAGTCTCGGATATATGTATAATACCCTCTGTTTTTTAAGAAATAAGAATATTGCAGCTCCTCTTTCGCGGAAGGTGTTCTGTATGTAATCTCTACCTTATCCCCTACCTGGTCCTGGGTAAGGTACACACCATCCTGGGCAGACAATAATTTGGTAACATCTTGTCCTGTACTGGTGATGGCAAGTTCCGGATCTATAACAGTTACTTCATATGGGAGGTTCTCAGAATAATCGATCCCAACATAGTCTACTTCCCAGAACCTATAGCCGGTTTCCAGTTTCACTTCAACCACTTCTTCCTCAATTCCTTCAAGATTAAGCTTAATCCCCAGATCGCGGTAAGATAAAGGTCCAACCGAAGAAAGGTATTCCACTTCTTTCCAAACCCCCTCTTTCTTAAGGGAGACAGTTAAGGGGATATTTTGTTCCTGTACCCAGGCAAGTGCCTCTTTTGCTGTAGTTTCCTGTTGATTTTTCTGGAAAGTATTGTAATAGTTGCCAAATTTTTGATTGAACTTGCCAAAGGCGTAATCTAGCCATAACGAATTTTTTGCGGTCATAAAAAGTTTGGCTTCACGGGCATTGGCGGGCTTATTAAATGTGAAGACCACATTTCTCCTGCTATCGGTACTGCTAACCGGAGAATCGAACGTATAGGCATCACCATCTATAGCAAGGCCGGGTTGCAGATTTTCTATGGAACTATCTGCTATACTTTTCACCGGATTTTGAAGGTCCCGGAACAGGAGCACTTTCCCATTTTTATCTGTGAGTGCTCTGGTGTTTTTGGGATGGCTCACCACCATAAGCTGTGCAAGATCGGTATGCTGTATTTCCAACAATTCATTGGTGATTTGAATCTTAGATACCCCGTTTATATCCTGTAAGGCGGGTAAGGGCAGATAATCTGTTTGCTGGGAATTTTTAATGATATTCCCCGGATACAGTTCTCCCGCAAATACATATTCTTCTCCATTATTAACGTAAATAAAGGGACAGGAGCTTTTTGTTAACGCAACAATAATCAAAATAAGGGCAAAGGCACCTACTATTCCTAATGTAGCGTTTATAACCGTTTTTCCCCCATCTAGATTAGAAAGTGCAATTGTCTCTATATCATCTATTGGGATTACCATGTTGCCAAGAGACAGGGCCTCACGTGGCTTTAAAAAAATATGGACCTCATTTAATGGTCTGGTATTGTCTTTTTTAAAGCGGTAGGATTTATTGGGTTCAATGATATGATCACTGGCATGTTCCTCAGAAATTAATGTAACTGTACCGGAAAATTCGAGGTTTTCCTCATTAACAACCGGATTGGCCAAATGCAAGGAGGCATAGTTATGGTGTAGAATTATATACTTTTCAGCCTCATTGAATGCCTTTATTTGTTCGGCAATTTCTTTTTCATCCTGAACAGGTATCGATTTTACACGATAATAAGAACATCCTGTGCTAAGGTTTAAAAAAGCGATTGCGAGGAATACAGATAGGCCCGACTTAATTCTTTTGTGTTCCTGAAAAAAATAAAGAGGTCGGAAACTGGAAAGGGCTCTGGTTTTCATAGGTGAATGTATTTAGTAAATACTCCGTTACACCGTGGCAATAAAAAGCTAGTATATGTTATAAGAAATGCGGCAGATTAAAAGTAGGAATACCTTATTACTAAGTGTCCTAAATTATTGTCCGTATATAAATCAGGATAATGAGGCAAATTTTTCCCGGTAGTCTGAGGGAGTCTGACCTGTAAATTTCTTAAAGGCAGTATAGAAGGTCGACTTTGAATTAAAGCCACATTCTAAGCCAATAGCGACAATGGTATATTGTTCAAAATCTTTATCTGATAACAATTTTTTAGATTGTCTGATCCTGAATTCATTGATATAGTCTGAGAAATTTTGACCACTATAGGTATTGATCAGCTTAGAAAAATGACTTGTACTCATAGAAAGTTCGTCGGCAAGTTTATCCATGCTCAACAAGGGATCTAAGTATTTTTGATTTTCGACAATGAATTTTTGAACTTGTACGAAGGCCTTGTTGTGCTTCTCGTTAATAAATTCTGATTTGGCGGGCTCTTTTTTCTGAATAAAATCTTCCACAAGAAATTTATGGCTGAAAGTTTTCCGAAGCAGAATTCTGTCTTGGATAATAGTGTATCTGAACAACCCCTGGTATCCTATCCAATACAATAAAACAGAGGTAGCCA
>CBDUON010000182.1:0-4265 GCA_965368835.1 uncultured Eudoraea sp.
GAATTCTGGCGGACTACCCTTACCAAGGCAATTAACGAGGAATTAGAAGAAGGTGAAATGTTGGTAAACCTTGCTAGTAATGAGTATTTCTCTGCCCTGGATTCAAAACAAATAAAAGGGCCTGTCATTACTCCAATATTTAAGGACTGGAAGAATGACAAGCTAAAGGTGCTCAGTTTTTTTGCTAAAAAAGCGAGGGGTTCAATGGTGCGCTTTCTTATTGATAGCAATGCAAAGACCCTGGATGATATTCGTGGATTTACAGGAAATGACTATCAGTTCAGTAAAGAGCATACCCTTAAAGAACATCAACCTGTTTTCATCCGATAGAATATTTTTGAATTGCCATCGTTTTAATGCTATAGAATCTTGTTAAAACTCTCCTATGAAACGATTGATCATTTTATGTATGGCGATTGGAATAATGACAACGGCCTGTTCAGACAGGGATGATGATCTTATATCCATTAATATCCGAGTTAAAAATATGAGTACTTTGGTCTTTGATGAGGTTATAGTTGGAGACGAGGATCACATATATGAAACTTTAAGCCCGGATACCTATTCAGAATATCAGGAATTCGAAACGGCATACCGCTATGCCTATATTCAGATCACTTCTGGGGAGGAAGTATTTGTTTTACAACCCATAGATTTTGTTGGCGAAGAAGTCTTACCTATCGGATTATACACTTATGAACTCAATGTGGATGCGGAAGGACAGGTTACCCTGGTATTCAGCATCGATTAAGTCTTACCCTTTACATTTATTTTTTCTTCCAGAGAAGGCCTCTTTCTTATTTTTCGCGGCCTGCGTGCCCCATAAGATTTATTGGCGATCTTTCCCCGTTTGCTACTTTTATCTCCTTTTCCCATGTTTATAATTTACTATAAGATATAAAAACAAAACGAAAGGAACAAGGAAGGTTCTAACACCTTTGTTGGCCAATTTGTGTTAAAAACAGTACATTGCTTTTTTGACCCCTGCCTTGTGTTCCATCATACTCATCCATATCAACCTTTTCTTTTTCCGGAAGCGACCAAAATGATCGTAGGTACCTTACCGCCGCCCAGGTTTACCCAGGGTGCATTGAAGTCAGGAGATGTCAATTTCTGTTATGGAAGCAGAGATGGACAGTTATGGCCCATCTTGGATCGCATTTTCAACCTTGAACTTAGTTATGAGACCTCAGAAAAAGCTATCAAAGAAAGAAAGCAATTCCTACGAGAGCGAAAGATCGGCATATGCGATATTGTGGCCAGTGCAAAACGTGCCAAAGTAGATGCATCCGACCTGGGGATGAAAGACATTGAATTAAGAAATCTTCTGGGATATTTAAGGGAGTACTCAAACATAGAGACACTTTTGTTTACGGGAGGCAATAGCCTCAATGGTCCTGAATATCTTTTTAGGAAACAGCTTAAGGAACATGGAATTAGTATACAATGTATTTCTGATGAGGTGCCCCGTATCCATGAGTTTAGATTAAAAACTTCAGATAGGGCAATTAGAACCGTGTCTTTAACAGCACCCAGCGGGGCAGCAAACAGGGCGGTTGGAGGTATGGAAAGCTACAAAAGAATGAAGGAAGAAAATTCGGATTTTAATACATTCGAATTTAGGGTCTTACAATATCGGCCGTTCTTCTAATGTAAATTGAAAAGGGGTCTTGTCGCAGAACAAGACCCCTTTTACGAGAACACTATATGAAAATGAAAAACGGTTATTTATTAATTACACAAGCAATATAGGACTGATCTGCCTTTAAACAGAAAGTATGTTGTAAACTGTGTTAGTTTTGTTGTCAGGATAGATTTTTTTGTTATTTCAGTCAATGAAGGACCGGCCTTCAAGAATAATAATAGATATTTATACCTTGAAATAGCGGGGTGCCATTGCGGTATCTAGTGCTCAAATAGAAGAGAACATACATATGCCAGAAACCAAAAGACTAGAGGAATTCAAAAAATTGGTCACCAACAAGTTTTATATCTACAATAGCTTGTTTTTAAATCTACCCTATCAGAATATTGAAAATGTGGGGATGTTGATCCCGCTTCTTCATTATCAATGTGAAAAAGGTCTGCAAGCTGGTCAAAATCCACAGCAGATCCTGGACAACTTCTTTAAGAATTATGCAGAGATAGAGTCAGAACAGGACAAGATAGATTTTATGTTCCGTATTATTCAATATGTGGAACGGCAGGTAGTATTATATGACAGTGTGGAAGATGCGGCTTTTCCAAAATTACATGAGCTGAGTACTTCGCGAACTATTAAAGATTATTTTCAATTAGTAGACAAGACCAAGAAGTGGAATACAATCTCCAGGCAATTGGAAACATTTAGTGCCAGAATTGTCCTTACGGCCCATCCTACTCAATTCTATACTCCCGCGGTATTAGACATTATTGAGGAATTAAGACAACTTATCCTTACTGATAAAATAAACGACATAGATGTGGTCTTACAACAGCTAGGGCTTACTTCATTGATCAATTCAAAAAAGCCAACGCCGCTGCAAGAAGCTAAGAACATCATTTATATCCTAAGAAATATTTACTATGATGCGGTTGGGGAGTTGTACAGCTATATAAGGGCCAATATTCGAAAAGAAAAATTTGAGAATTACAATATATTAAAACTGGGCTTCTGGCCCGGAGGAGACAGAGATGGCAATCCGTTTGTCACTGCGGCCATTACAAAAGACGTTGCAGATGAGCTTCGCATAACCCTAATGAAATGTTATTACAATGACCTTAAAAATCTACGTAAGAAACTCACTTTTAAAGGACTTCAGGAACCTTTGAGTCTTTTACAGGAAAAACTGTATACCGCCATGTTTAACGTGGATAAGGTATTAGACTATGAAGAGATCATAGGATCACTGACAGAAATTAGAGATACCCTTCATAATAAGTATCAAGGATTGTACAGTCAGGACCTGGAACAGTTAATGGACAAGGTCCATATTTTTAAGACCCATTTCGCTACCCTGGATATTCGTCAGGATCACAGCAAACATGTACAACTGATTGAAGAGATCCTCCAAAAAAATGGATATATAAAAAGTTCACTTTCAGAACTAGATAATGCAGAATTAACCAGGATCTTGCTCCACGAAAATATTCAGCTTAAAGCAAATGATTTTAAGGATGCTATCTTAAAAGATACTATAGTTAACATTAAACAGCTAAAGGCAATTAAAGCCAGGAATGGGGAAGAAGGCTGTAACAGATATATCATTAGCAATTCAGAAGATATATTTTCGGTTCTCTTTGTCCATGCACTCTTTAGGTGGTGTGGCTATGCTGCAGAGGATATTTCGTTCGATATTGTACCTCTTTTTGAGACCATGATTGGAATGGAACGTTCGGAAGAGATCATGAATACCTTGTTTTCACTTCCCGAATATCAAAGACACCTCCAACAAAGAGATCAAAAACAAACCATGATGCTAGGTTTCTCGGATGGAACCAAAGATGGCGGGTATTTAAAAGCCAACTGGTCTATTTTTAAGACCAAGGAAACACTTTCCAAGGTTTGTAATAAACATGGAATAAAGGCGCTGTTTTTTGATGGCAGAGGCGGACCACCGGCAAGAGGTGGGGGTAAAACTCACAGATTTTATGCCTCTCAAACCAAAGATATTGCCAATAATGAGATACAACTTACCATTCAGGGGCAGACAATTACCAGCACCTATGGAACTAAGGAACATTTTATCCATAATTCAGAGCAATTACTCACAGCCGGTTTGTCTAATAACCTTTTTGGAAAGGAGAACGTGATCAGTGCAGATTCAAGAAAGCTGATAGAAGAATTGTCACTCTTGAGTTTCGCAAAATACGATGCACTAAAACAGCATCCTATGTTTATTCCGTACCTGGAAAACAGGAGTACCTTAAAATATTATACCAAAGCCAATATAGGGAGCAGGCCAGGAAAAAGGGGAAAGAAGGCAGAACTTACATTATCCGATCTTAGGGCCATTTCCTTTGTAGGCTCCTGGAGTCAACTAAAACAAAACGTACCGGGATATTTTGGAATTGGCACTGCCTTACAAACCCTTGTAGAACAGGGAAGATTAAAGGATGTCAAAAAACTGTACAGGGAGGTGCCTTTTTTTGAGGCTTTAATGCTCAATAGTATGATGTCACTTTCCAAATGCTATTTCGAACTTACTGCCTATATGAAGGAAGATCCGGACTATGGTCCTTTTTGGCAGATCCTTTTTGATGAATATGTTTTGACGAAACAAATG
>CBDUON010000183.1:0-4252 GCA_965368835.1 uncultured Eudoraea sp.
TTTAGTTTTTTATTCCACTTAGAATCCTTAATTTTGCAAAATGTTTTTGAAACACCGAATCTTAATCCTCCTGGTTGTTTTAGCTTTCTTGTCTCAATCTTGTAATGAGTACCAAAAGGTATTGAAGAATGAAGATGTTAAAGCGAAATATGACATGGCTGAGAAATACTATGAGGCCAAGGACTTTAAAAGGGCTAATAGGCTATTTGAACAAATAGCTCCTAAGTATGTGGGGAAACCACAAGGAGAGCGTGTTCAATTTTTCTTAGCGGATACCTATTATCAGGTAAAGAACTACAATTTTGCAGGATATCAGTTTGAAAGATTTATAAAGTCTTACCCAAAAAGTGATAAGGCAGCTGAGGCTTCATTTTTAGGAGCCAAAAGTTATTATATGCTTTCACCCAGGTATTCCTTAGATCAAACAGATACCGAGAAAGCACTTGTAAAACTTCAGAACTTCATCAATTCTTATCCAGAATCGGAATTTATGGACGAGGCCAATAGTATGGCGAAGGAACTTACAACTAAAAAGGAGAAAAAGGCATTCGAAATAGCGAAGCAGTTTACAAAACTGGGTAATTCGTATATACTAGATTACAGCATTGCAGCTGTGGCGGCACTAGATAATTTTGTTTCTGATTATCCAGGGACAATTTTTAGGGAAGAGGCCCTTTATCTCAAGTTGGTAGCAACTACAAATTTAGCACTCAACAGTACACTAAATAAAAAGGAGGAACGTTTAGCAACCGCAGAAGCGGCCTACAAGAATCTCCTAAAGTATTATCCGAATACCAGCTTTTTAAAAGATGCTGATAACTTACGAGAAAAAGTAAGTAAAGAATTGACCCGTTTAAAAGACCAAGAAAATTTAGCGAAATGAACATGAACGATTTAAAGAATTCCAAAGCACCGGTTTCTACCGTAACGATCGACAGAAATGAGTTCGATCAGAAGACCGGAAATATCTATGAGGCTATTTCCATAGCTTCTAAAAGAGCCATTCAGATCAATTCAGAGATCAAAAAGGAGTTATTGGAGAAATTGGAAGAATTTGCCACCTATAGCGATAGCCTTGAAGAGGTATTTGAGAACAAGGAGCAGATAGAAGTTTCTAAATTCTACGAAAAACTACCTAAACCACATGCCATGGCCATCAATGAATGGTTGGAAGATAGAATTTACTACCGCAATACTGAGAAAGACGGAGAATAAATGTTAGTTGGCAAAAAGATCCTTTTGGGAGTTACCGGAGGTATTGCCGCCTACAAGACCACTTTTCTAGTTCGTTTACTTATAAAAGCCGGCGCTGAAGTTAAAGTTATTTTAACTGAAAGCGCCGTTTCTTTTGTTACCCCTTTAACGCTTGCTACCCTTTCCAGGAATCCTGTGCATCTCGACTTTATTAACAAAGAAGACGGAACATTAGATTGGAATAATCATGTAGAGCTCGGATTGTGGGCAGATCTTATGATCATTGCCCCGGCAACGGCCAATACCATGTCTAAAATGGCAAGTGGCAGTAGTGACAACCTGCTTTTGGCTACCTATCTATCAGCCAAATGTCCGGTGTATTTTGCACCCGCGATGGACCTGGACATGTATAAACATCCAACCACAAAGGCCAGCTACCAAAAACTACAATCTTTTGGAAATATAATGATCCCGCCTACTTCGGGTGAACTGGCAAGTGGACTTGATGGTGAAGGACGTATGGAAGAACCCGAAGAGATCATAGCGTTTATTGTACAACAATTAAAAGAAGGGTTGCCCCTGGCAAATAAAAAGGTACTTATTACCGCAGGACCAACCTATGAGGCTATAGATCCTGTGCGTTTTATAGGAAATCACTCCTCCGGGTTAATGGGTGTAGAATTGGCTAAAAAGGCTGCATCATTAGGAGCAAATGTAGTGTTGGTCTTAGGTCCATCAAATATCAAGGTCAATGAGGATGCCATTGAGGTGGTTCATATAACTACTGCAGATGAGATGTATGAAGCAGCAAATTCTCATTTTAAGAACGCTGAGGTGGTAATTGCCGCTGCGGCCGTTGCGGACTACAAGCCGAAGAAGGTAGCGAATGAAAAGATCAAAAAATCTACGGACGATCTTACACTGGAACTTATAAAAAACAAGGATATTCTTTTAACGCTGGGGAAGGCAAAGAAGGATCAGTATTTGGTTGGATTTGCACTGGAAACTGAAAATGAGCTTGCAAATGCCCTTCAAAAATTAAAAAAGAAGAACCTGGATGCCATTGTTCTCAACTCTTTAAAGGACAAAGGAGCAGGCTTTGGAGGTAGTACCAATAAAATAACGTTTATAGACAAGAATTCTTCAATTAAATCGTTTGAAGTAAAGACTAAAGCCGAAGTAGCTTCAGATATTTGGAACGAAATTATCTCCAGGATTCATGCGTAATATAGTGATGCTCTTATTTTTTATCCTTTTGACCTTTTCGGGAACAGGGCAGGAGCTCAATTGTGTTATTACAGTAAACTCGGATCAGGTAAGTCAGACCAATCAACAAATCTTTAGAACCCTAGAGCGTTCCCTGAACGATTTTATAAATAAGAACAAGTGGACCAACAGGGTATACAAGGAGAATGAACGCGTAAATGCCAGGATGTTTATTACAGTCAACAAATATGAGTCTAACAGGTTCGAAGCCAATATTCAGATTCAGTCCTCACGACCGGTGTTCAACACATCCTATGAAAGTCCGGTTTTTAATTACAAGGACAACCAATTCAATTTTGAGTATATAGAATTTCAACCTTTGATTTACAATCAAAATGTTTTTACATCTAATCTGGTAGGTGTAATGGCCTACTATGTTTACATTATTTTAGGTCTAGATGCTGACACTTTTGCCTTGGAGGGCGGAACAGATTTCTACAAGGAGGCTCAAAAAATAGTAACACAGGCACAAGGCAGTAATTTTTCCGGCTGGAGCCAATCGGCCACGGAAAATCGTACACGGTTTGTACTGGTAGATAACTTATTATCAAATACATTCAGGGAATACAGGATCGCGATGTACAATTACCACCGCAAAGGATTAGATATTCTCGGGGATAACAACAGTACCGGAAAGCAGGTGATCTCTGGTTCTATGCGATTGTTTGAAACCCTTATACAGCGCAGACCAAATGCTTTTTTGATCCAGACTTTTTTCGATGCTAAATCCGAAGAGATCCTCAATATCTTTTCAGATGGCCCTAAAGTAGATATCGTTGCCCTAAAAAGTACCTTGAATAAGGTTGCGCCCTTCTATTCTACTACCTGGAACGAGATAAAATATTAAGTTCCCTCATTTTTTTACAGGACATAAACGGTTATCTTTACGCTACGATTAACGCGAAAGATTTGCTGACACACCTCACTATAAAAAACTATGCCCTAATTGAAGATCTATCGGTCTCTTTCGATAAAGGATTTAGTACCATAACCGGGGAAACAGGGGCTGGGAAGTCTATTTTTTTAGGAGGCTTGTCACTTGTATTGGGAAAGCGGGCCGATCTCAATTCTTTGCGAGACAAGGAGCTCAAATGTATCATAGAGGCAGAATTTGATATTGAACATTACGGATTAAAGGGTTTGTTCGATGCCAATGACCTCGACTATGATCTGCGAACCATTCTTAGAAGAGAGATACATCCCAATGGAAAATCGCGTGCTTTTGTTAATGATTCACCTGTAACCCTCGATGTTATTTCTCAAGTGGGACAGCGCCTAATTGATATACATTCACAACATCAAACCCTAGAGCTTACAGAGAATGAATTTCAGCTTAAGGTGATCGATGCCCTGGCAAATAATAAACAACTGCTGACTGGCTATAAGGAACATCTGAAGGTCTTCGAGGCAGCTCAAAAAGAGTTGAATCACCTAAAGGAAACACTGGCCGAGGCGGAAAAGGAACAGGACTATAACAGTTTTCTGTTCAACGAGTTAAAGAGCGCTCCACTGCAGGAAGGAATTCTTGAAGAACTAGAATCAACCTATGAGCAGCTGACAAATGTGGAAAGTATCCTGGAACACTTATCCACTGGTCATGAATTACTGAACAATGAAGAGATAGGAATACAAGCCTTACTAGCTCAATGTAAGCAAAGTATTTCCAGGCTTGCCGGGTATGGTTCCGGGTACACTTCTCTTTTCGAAAGAATTCAATCAGTCTTTGTAGAGTTAGATGATATTAGGTCGGAAATTGAAACTTTACAGGAACAGGTTACTCCCAATCCGGGTC
>CBDUON010000184.1:0-4238 GCA_965368835.1 uncultured Eudoraea sp.
GGGATCGATGTTCGCGCTTATGCCCAAAAGGGAGAGAATATCATCCGCTCTAGTTGTGTTGGCTGTGGCATCTGTTCCGCGGTTTGTCCCAGAGGAGTTTTAAAACTGGAGAATGGACCGGAAAAAGGAAGAATCAATCCTACTCAGGTCTTACTTGGGAACGATGTGGATTTAATGCATCTTGTCAATGAAAAGTAAAAGGCTTACCCTATTTTTGCGCTAACCACACCGACGTTTTAGACAAACGATGAGTATAATTTCATGAAGGAGATCCTTGTAATTATTCCTGCATACAACGAAGCCCAATCTATAGGACAGGTTATTTCTGAAATCCCAGACCTCATCTCAGAGATCATTGTAGTAAATAATAATTCCACAGACAATACTGCCGCTGTTGCCACTGCTGCGGGGGCCACTGTACTGCTTGAAGAACAAATGGGCTATGGATATGCTTGTCTGAAAGGAATTAATTATGCAGGCAAACGATCCAAAACACCCCATATCATCGTATTTATGGACGGAGATTACTCCGACTATCCCGAAGACCTTCACAAAGTGATAGCGCCTATTTTGAAAGGAGATGTAGATTTTGTGATCGGTGCGAGGGATAAGGAATTGAGAGAAGAAGGTTCCATGACACCTCAGCAGGTATTTGGAAATTGGTTAGCCACCTTCTTAATGAAGTTGATTTTTAAGGCAAAATTCACTGACCTGGGGCCATTTAGAGCCATCCGATATGAGCAGCTGATGGCCTTAGAAATGGAGGATAAGACCTATGGTTGGACGGTGGAGATGCAATTGAAAGTACTAAAGAAAAAAATAGCATATACCGAAGTACCAGTGCGTTACAAAAAAAGAATTGGCATATCAAAGGTCTCAGGTACGGTAAAAGGTAGTATCTTTGCCGGCATAAAAATCCTGGGGTGGATATTTAAATACAGTTTAAAATAACATGGGTCTAACAATTGCTTACATCATCATCGGAATTTACAGCTTGGCGCTGTTATTGATTTTCTTTTACAGCCTTGCGCAACTCAATTTGTTGCTTAACTATCTAGGGTTCAAAAAAAATCAGGCAGTAGCACCAAAATTTAATTTATTGGATCCAAAGGAAATTCCCTTGGTCACTATTCAGCTTCCTATCTATAATGAGGAATATGTGGTGGAACGCTTATTAGATAATATTTCTAAAATTGCCTATCCTAAAAGCAAGCTTGAAATACAAGTACTGGATGATTCTACAGACGATTCTGTTAATGACACTGCAAAACGCATTGCCGATCTTCAGGAAACCGGCCTGGACATTCAACATATCCGCAGAGAAAACAGACAAGGTTTTAAAGCCGGAGCTCTGAAAGAAGGTTTAAAGATCGCCAAAGGTGATTTTATTGCCATCTTCGATGCAGATTTTCTTCCCGATCCAAATTGGCTAAAGAAAACCGTTATCTATTTTAAAGACGAGGAAATTGGAGTGGTCCAAACCCGTTGGGGACATATCAACCGCGATTATTCAATCCTAACAAGAATACAGGCTTTTGCCCTTGATGCACATTTTACGCTGGAACAGGTAGGCAGAAATGCCAAAGGTCACTTTATCAATTTTAATGGTACAGCCGGGATCTGGAGAAAGGAATGTATCCTCGATGCAGGGAACTGGGAAGGTGATACTTTAACAGAAGACCTCGACTTAAGCTACCGTGCACAACTGAAGAACTGGAAGTTTAAATATCTGGAAGATGTTGAAACACTTGCAGAATTACCTGTGGTTATCAGTGCAGCGCGTTCTCAGCAATTTAGATGGAACAAAGGTGGAGCTGAAAATTTCAGAAAGACCGTGGTAAACCTTGTCTCAGCTAAGAACATTCCGTTTAAAACAAAGTTTCATGGAGTTATGCATTTGCTGAATAGTTCTATGTTTTTATTTGTATTTCTAGTGGCTGTTTTAAGTATTCCAATGTTATACATCAAAAATAGCTACGGACATCTTGGGTGGATCTTTGAAGCTACCAGCTTTTTCATTGTTTCTACTATCATCCTTTTTATATGTTATTGGTTTACCTATAAAAGCATTCAGGGTAGTGGGATAGATCACTTTGTGAATTATATTAAATTGTTCTTTACCTTCTTTTCTGTTGCCCTTGGGTTTTCATTACACAATACAGTAGCGGTAATAGAAGGGCATATGGGAAAACGAAGTGAATTTGTACGTACGCCAAAGTTTAATATCAATAATATTTCTGATAGTTGGAAAGGAAATAAATACCTCACTACCAAATTATCACCAAATATGATCCTGGAATTTGGACTTATGGTCTACTTCTTATTTGGTATGTACAGCGCTATACCTTTAAATGATTTTGGTTTATTCCCCTTTCATTTTATGTTGTTCCTTGGTTTCGGATTTGTCTTTTTCAAATCTCTGACGGCAAAAGTGTAAGGCAGACAAATAATAATTTTTAGCCCCGAATTTTTATAAACAAAGCGCCTTCTGTGTAATCAGAAGGCGCTTTGATTTATTATTAATATTCCTCATTTTTTCGGTTATTTGTAAAAATAAACAGGATACCTTCTTATGCCCAACGCGGTACTTACCTATTGGAAGCTTCACAAGGTACCTATCCTTCTCTCGGTGCTGTGTGTGGTATTCTATTACACCTTTGCCTACCATTTAGAAAGAACCGACTTTGTAAGGCTTGCAGTGCTCTATGCAGCCCTCTTTTTTCTTTGCTATAAGCTTATTCAGTTCGAGAAATGGAACTTTAAGCTCTTATTAGGTCTTGGCATCATATTTCGTCTCATCTTCCTGCTTGCAATTCCTAATCTGTCACAAGATTTTTACCGATTTATTTGGGACGGACATTTGGTGATCATGGGGGAGAATCCATACTTGTACCTCCCAAAAGAGATCCTTGAAAAAGGTGAACTGATCATCCCACAAGCCCAATTCTTAGTAGAAAAAATGGAGTCACTTAGCGCCTCTAATTACAGCAATTACCCTCCTTTTAATCAAATGCTATACGGTGTCTGCCTTTGGCTCGGGGGGCAAAATTTAATAGGCGGACTAATAACTATGCGCTTGCTATTACTAAGCGCAGATATTGGAATTGTATATTTTGGCCGTAAACTGTTAAAACATCTAAATAAGTCTCCGCATCTTATTTTCTGGTATTTCCTAAATCCGTTGATTATTATTGAATTAAGCGGGAATTTACATTTTGAAGGAGTCATGCTTTTTTTCCTTCTTTGGAGCATTTATCTGCTTTCTATAAACAAATGGATGATTGCTGCTGTTCCCATGGCATTATCTATATCTATAAAACTGATACCACTCATGCTTCTTCCTTTGTTTTTTAAAACCTTAGGGCTTAAAAAGGGCTTGGTATTTAATACCCTTGTGATTCTCGGTGTTTTGGTAACCTTAATTCCTTTTTACGATCCCTTATTTGCTACCCATTATTCCAATACTCTTTCCTTGTGGTTCTCTAATTTTGAATTCAATGCCAGCATCTATAATGTAATAAAGAGCCTTGGAACACAATTAGATCTTAAACCATGGGAGTTTATTAAGACCTATGGAAAGATCATTCCTATTATCGTAATCGCTTGGGTAGGACTACTCACCTACTTTCGAAAAAATCAACAAGTTGAGACGCTGATTACTTCTATGCTTATGATCATTACGGTCTATTTATTTTTTTCAACTACGGTTCATCCCTGGTATATTATTTCACTTGTGCTATTGTGTCTTTTCTCTGAATTCCGCTTTCCATTAGTATGGTCTGCCACCGTAATTCTCAGCTACTCGGCCTACTCCAATCCTGAGTTTAAGGAAACTATGTTGTGGTTGTTCATTGAATATTTAGCGGTAATCGGGTTTTTGGTCTACGAATTATTTAAGCGACAAGGCTTAAAATCATTAATTCCCAAAAATTAAAGGCTACATGAGGTTAGTTCAATATAATTTGTACATTTGAATCTCATGAAAACGAATGCACACACTTATATGTATGTTAGAATAGCCTCCAGGGCTACTTCTTTTGTGCCCACTCGTCGCCGCCCGTAAGGGTGCTCTTCTCTCATGGAAATAGGTGAGTCCATTTCCGCAACGATCCTTCAATCATTTTCAGTTTACGAATAATTTTATAAGCAATGGACATTGTAATTGCTAACGAATCACATATTAAATACGCTACCATCATTAGCGAAACTATCTCAGATTCTGCTAAGGTAAGGGGCAC
>CBDUON010000185.1:0-4156 GCA_965368835.1 uncultured Eudoraea sp.
GTATGGAAAATACCCTCCTTGTCTGTTCGTTCGTATGTATGAGAACCAAAATAGTCGCGTTGAGCCTGAATAAGGTTTAGTGGTAAGCGGCCGGAGGTATAAGCGTCAAAATACGTAAGGGAATTTGATAGACCCGGCAGTGGAACGCCATTGGTTGCTGCGTAGGATACCAATTGCCTGACGGATGCAAGTGTTTTCTTTATTTCCTCAGCAAAATCAGGATCGAGTAAAAGGTTAGATAGGCCGGCGTTTTGTTGAAAGGCCTTGGTGATGTCTGCAAGTAAACCTGCTCTGATTATACACCCGGCACGCCAGATCTTTGCAATAGTACCTAGATCTAGTTCATACCCGTATTCTTCAGAAGCTTCAGAAAGTTGATGTAAGCCCTGGGCATAGGTTATGATAAAAGAGAAATACAGCGCTTCTTCTGCCATTTTCACCAGCTTATCTTTAGCAATGGCAGCAGGTTGTGACTTGCCATATAATTTTTCAGCTTTAAGTCTGTCTGCTTTGAGAGCAGACAATTCTCGCATACTTACCGCTATATCGATGCTGGGGATAGGGATTCCAAGGTCCATGGCATTTTGAGACGTCCATTTACCCGTACCTTTTTGTTTGGCCTTATCCAGGATCTTATCTACTAATTTCCCGGATCCATGCTCATCGTCCTTACTTAGAATTTCTGAGGTGATCTCTACTAAAAAAGACTGCAACCTGCCATTGTTCCAATTTTTAAAAGCAGTGTGCAACTCCTCGTTGTTCAGTTTTCCGGCTTTTTTTAACAGGTCGTATATTTCCGAGGTTAACTGCATGAGCCCGTATTCAATGCCATTGTGGATCATCTTTACGTAGTTCCCGGCCGATTTTGGACCCAAGTAAGCCACACAGGGCTCGCCCTTGTATTTGGCGGATACAGCTTCAAAAATGGGTTGTACTTCCTTATATGCTTCTCTAGAACCACCAGGCATAATGCTGGGTCCTTTTCTCGCACCTTTAGCTCCGCCAGAGACCCCGGCTCCAAAGAAGTGGATCCCTTTGGTTTTTAAATGGGCTTCTCGTCTGTCCGTATCTGTAAACAATGAATTTCCTCCATCTATGATAAGATCATCCTTGTTTAGGAGAGGCAAAAGACTTTCAATTACATTGTCAACAATTTTGCCGGCAGGAACCAATAGCATGATCTTTCTAGGGAGTTGTAAGGCATTAATAAACGTCTCCAGATCGCTTGTAGCATTCACTTTCTCCAGATTTCCCCCCTCTTCTTGCAGGGCGGTTACCTTTTCCTGATCAAGATCATATCCGTACGCTTTAAAATTATTATCTGCCACGTTCAGGATAAAATTTCTACCCATGACCCCCAGGCCTACCAATCCAAAATCATACTTGTTCTCTGGCATCGTACTAAATTTTGTATATTATTTTAATTATTTTAATGGCCGAAACTACAAGGAAGCAGAACATTCAAAAAAACCGAAGTACCCTTCGTTACGTTCAAAAGTAATTGAAAATATTCACTTTTTAGTGCGTACTTTGGGCAATTATAGCAATGGTGTGCTCGCCGTAATAAACCTATGAAAAAAGATGGATAAGACTGAAAGTCAAATGTTGATCATTTTCGGAGCCTCTGGTGATCTCACCGCTCGTAAATTGATCCCTGCTTTGTTTAATTTATATCAGGGGCAGTATTTACCAAAGAATTTTTCGGTTTTAGGTGTAAGCAGGTCACCGCTGTCAGATTCAGATTTCAGAGACAAGGTAGTAAAGCAAAGTACATACTTAAAGAAAGATATGGATGGGAAGGGGGCTGACTTTATTAGTCAATTCTCGGACAAATTATTCTATCAAGATATTGGTTCTTCTTATGAAGAGCCCTACACCGCTCTGGCAGAAAGGATCAATAGCCTAAATTCGGAATTTGAGATCGGAAATAACTTTATTTTTTATCTCTCAACACCCCCTAATATTTATGAGGTAATAGCAAAGAATCTTTGTGAACAAGGCTTAACAATTCAGGACAAGGGTTGGAAACGACTAATTGTAGAAAAACCATTTGGGTATGACCTGGAATCTGCCAAAAAACTTAATTATAATCTTCATAAATATTTTGAGGAAAAACAAATTTTCAGAATTGATCATTATTTAGGTAAGGAAACCGTTCAAAATCTCCTTGTTACCCGTTTTGCCAATAGCATCTTTGAGCCATTGTGGAACCGGAATTACATTCAGCATGTGGAGATCACTAATGCCGAAAGTGTCGGGGTGGAGAAGCGAGGTGGATATTATGATAGTTCCGGGGCCTTGCGCGATATGTTTCAAAATCATTTGCTTCAAATTGTTTCTTTAGTGGTGATGGAGCCTCCAATTGGTTCCACTGCAGAAGAGATCAGGAATGAGAAGGTGAAAGCGCTCAAATCCCTGAGAATTGTAAAGGATCATAAGACTCTTAACGAAAATACTATACGCGGGCAGTATTTGGCTGCCACTATCAACGGAGAAAAAGTAAAGGGGTACAGGGAAGAAGACGGTGTGGATCCTAATTCTACGACCGAGACTTTTGTGGCACTAAAGTTTTTTGTGGACAACTGGCGATGGAAAGATGTACCATTTTATGTTAGGACCGCTAAGCGAATGCCTACCAAAGTGACAGAGATCGTTATTCATTTTAAACCACCACACCACCACATATTTGTTGATGCAGGGTTAAATAACAAGGATAATAAACTAATAATTCGGATTCAACCAGACGAAGGAATCCTTATAAAATTTGGTGTAAAGGTCCCTGGTCTTGGGTTTAAGGTAGAACGTGCCAATTTGGATTTCTATTATTCCAGTCTGGAAGGAACGAATCTAATGGCTGCTTACGAAAGACTCTTATTAGACGCCATGCAGGGAGATGCAACCTTGTATGCCAGGGCAGATGAAGTTGAGGCAGCCTGGGAATTTGTAGATCCTATCCTGGAGTACTGGAAAACAAACAAAGATGCAAAGATCTATGGCTATTCTGCAGGTGTGTGGGGGCCACAGAATGAAGATGCGCTGATGGAAGGTAAATATACCTGGCGTAATCCGGGTGCAAATCTCGCCGATGATCCGGAATTCTGTGTAATAAAATAGAACATATGGACCTGCAAATTTATAATACCAAAGAATTAGTGGCGCGCAACTTTGCGGAGTATCTGGAGAATTGGATAAAAGATAATGAGGAGGTGCATGTGGCACTATCTGGCGGAAGTACGCCTAAGATCGTTTTTGATGAGCTCTCCAATACTGAAAAATATAAGATCAACTGGTCCAAGGTTCATCTATACTGGGGTGACGAGCGCTGTGTACCTCCGACAGATGAACAGAGTAATTACAAGATGACCGTAACGCATTTATTGGAAAATATAGACATCCCTCCAAAAAATATTCATCGTGTCTTGGGTGAGAATGATCCTAAAAAGGAAGCTGTGCGTTATGGCGAAGTATTGGCTAAAAACCTGCCCCTGAATAATGAAGTGCCAGTTTTTGATATGGTTATCCTGGGAATGGGAGAAGATGGACACACCGCCTCCATTTTTCCATATGAAATAGATTTATGGCACTCAAAAAACACCTGTGAAGTAGCCATTCACCCAGACTCCGGGCAAAAACGAATTACCATCACCGGGAAGGTTATCAATCAAAGTAAGACGGTAGTATTTTTAGTAACAGGTAATGGAAAAAAAGAAAAGCTAGCAGAGATCATTCATAAAAAGGGGGACTATCTAAAGTACCCTGCTGCATGTGTATCTCCTCAGAGTGGAAACCTTATCTGGTTTCTGGATGCTGAGGCTGCTGCGTACTTATAAACTGATCAAAGTTCCAAGGATGAATGTTCTTCATCATAATCGTCTTCCTTCGCTCTTTTTAAGATAGAATCTGGGATCGATTTTTTTGCTTTGGCCCCCATTTTCTTTAATTTTTCAATGCTCGTAATTATATTGCCTCTACCTTCTACCAGTTTGTTCATGGCCCCGCGATACTCTATTTTAGCATCGTCCATCTTCTTTCCAACCTTGGTGAGATCAGAAACAAACCCTTCAAATTTATCGTAAAGTGCTCCCGCTTGCCTGGCTATCTCAATAGCATTTCGCTGCTGTTTCTCATTATTCCACATAGAATCTATGGTTCTTAA
>CBDUON010000186.1:0-4113 GCA_965368835.1 uncultured Eudoraea sp.
CTGATCGCTTCCTGCCTTATGGTTACATCCTTATCATCTAATAATGTCATTAAGCCATTAACCGTCTGCTGTGATGGTAAATTCTTTAGTACCGATGGGATATAGCGGCATAAAGACAATGGGGCCGATCTCTTTTGAACAAAATTGATCAGATATGGCACAAGTCGCTGCCCATAGGCTTTCAAGGAATCAACTACAAGCGGGCGCATGGTTTTGTCTGGCAAGAAGCTTATCAGATCATCTATAAAGGGCGGATAAACGCTTAAGCCAATGGCTTTTATGGCTTCCAGCTGATAGGTCTTATCTTCACTTTTTAGGGCTTTTGATAATTCGGGATAGAATTTCGGAATATTTGCCGCACCAATGGTCCTTAGCATGATTGGTGTCAAATTGTCTATTCCTTGTTTCTTATTTGCAGCTCCAATTTGTTGGAGCATTCTTTCCTTAAGTAGATATCGATTTCTAAGTGATACGTTGTCTCTTGATTCTTTTGCCAGACAAAATAGCGCTGTGCTTGAGATCAACGGATCTGAATGGTCCAGGTAATGATCAAATACTACTTCCTTTTGGTCATTGGCATGCATCAGTAAATATTCCAGGGTAGCCGTTATTAAACCCTCATCCCCGGAGGCTAAAAGCTCTGAGATCTCAGTAACCACAGTATGATCGTTTAGAAAATACATATTCTGTATTGCTGCTGTCTTTACTTTATTCGAAGGATGCTTTAAAAGCTTATGAACTTCAGGTAAAAATCGACGATCATTAAGCTCTCTTAGTTTTCCAAGCATAAACAATAGCTGTGATTCTGTTCCATTTTCAAAGACCTTCTTCATACCAGTAATGGCCGAAACTTTTTTCAGTTCAATTTTTTTAATCGGTTCCTTGGACTCAAGGACAATGGCCAGATTATCCCTGAAAGTTTGGAAATATTCGTCTCTTACCTTATACACAAAATAGATCCATAGGATCAGGAGCATAACTATGATACCGGTAATATAGACAGAGGGCAGGTTGAGGCCACGAACCAGAAATATCAAAATAAATCCGGCAATACCTGTTGCAAAACTATCCACCACTACGTCTATGTATGATTTGGTCTTGTTCTTGAGTTCAAAAGGCAAAGGAAGGGCCAGCAATTCCATGGCACTCTTGTTTACGGATTGTTTTAAAGAGCCATCCATGGCTTTAATAAAAATGATCACGGCGAGTTCAGGAAAAACCAAGAAAAGCAAACAACCTGCAAGTATGCCAAGGGGGAGAAGTAACATGGAAAAGCCTACTCCCCAAACCCCTACCACACGGTGAGTAACAAATAGTTGAATCGCTAATGAAAGTAAATTAAAGGTAGAAAACCAAAAAGCAAAAAAGGCCGTTAGTTCATCCGGATCCAAAATGGCAGCGGAAGCAAAATCACTATACTGATAATCTACTAGTTTCGCCACCAGGACACTAATGCCCAGGATGGAAGCAAGATAGGTAAGATGTTTAGAATTTCGTATTAGCCACAAGGGTTTGTCCGCATCATTACCCCTCCGATTTTGAACCTTGAACAAGTTTAATTTTTCTACTCGCATGCGCCAGATGACTTGTAATACAGGAATACAAAGTATCAGAATTCCTATAGCCAGGAAAAACAGGTTGTCGTTCCCCAATATCGGAGCAAGGATGGAGGTGAGATAACCACCAAAGATACCGCCCAGGATAGCTCCGGCTCCTATAAAGCCAAATAAACGCTTTGCTTCCCTTGGGTTGAATACTATGTTTGCCAGCACCCAAAATTGAGAGGCAGAAAGAACAGCATGAATGGCTACCCATACATAGAAGAAGTATAGCATCCAGGCATTTATAAGATTCAATTTTAGCAGTACGGTGAGTGCGGCCAAAACCACAATAGTGATCACCAAAGTGGTTTTGATCACTTTTAGCAGTGAGAATCTTGTCAGGGCTTTTGTATAGAAGTAGGAACTTAAATAGGCTATGATGGCCACCCATAAAAAGGCAATGGGCAGGCTTTCAACACCAAGTTCTGAAAGGAAAAGTGAATTTACAGTTGGTTTTATGATCAATAAACTGGTAATGATCAAAAACACATAGAGTTGCATCAGAAAGGAGATCTTAAATTCTCCTTCCCTTATATTGAACGTCTTTTTAACAAGTTCCTGTAAAAACATTAATTATGAGGCGTCTAATTAACTTTTTTATAGTTCTTGGTATTTCTTAAGGCTGTTTCAACTGGTCGTACCAAGCTTCGTATGATCTGTTCACCTGCAGGATCTTCTATCAAAGCCACAAGGATATACCTTCTGTTCTTATCAATTCCCCAAACTAAGGCAGAATCTGAATGATAATTTCTCCAGGATCCAGATTTTCTAAAGATACGAGCATCCGGAGCAAGGATATTCAAGGTATTTACAAATTTATGGTGCAGTGCCGGATTTTCAAGCAGATCGAGCATTTGAGTAGAACGCTCTCTTGTAACCAGCTTACCATTCGCTAGTAAATAATAATATCGGCATACCTGGGTAACGGTTGCGGCATGACTTAGATTTTTTAAAGGCTCTCTATTGGTGTCACCACCACCCCCATAACGTTTTCCAACCCAAAGTCCGCCGCCGGTTTCTTCATCGTAGAATTCATATTTAGGATCTGTCATTACAGACTCTATTTGATCATAACCCACACGGTCTATCATACGTGTTGAGGCCTGATTATCTGATTTGCTGATCATTAACCGCATATCTTTTTTAACCTCCGCAGTTTCCTTTAATGTTCCTTTTTCAATGGCATCCATTGCCGCCAACAAAATGGCTATTTTCGGCAGGCTGGCTGCATACATCATATGATTTCCATTGATCCGGGCAAACTTAACATTGTTAGGATCTCTGAGGTCCACGACACCTACAGACATTAGTTTGGAATCTATTAATTTCTTCCACTTGGGGTTTTTCAAGATCTGATTTTCAAGACTCATTTGTAATTTGTTATCCAACAAAGAGCGCAGGGGTTTAATCTGATCATTGGGTATGGATAATGGAAGTTCCTGCTGTGCAGGTAGTATTCCACAGCATAGCATAATTAGGACAAGTATTGTAAAGCGAGTGTTCATAAATTTAGTAATTATTAAGAACGCAAAATTATTTCATTTAACAATAGAGTTGATGTTAATTTTTAAAGAGCGCCTTTTTTGTCAGCACCCATGTATAAAGGTGATTCCGAATGATAAGTCACTTTAATATGTTAAAAATATAGTACCTTTATATGTACATGATGTCTTTGACATACCGCATGTAACACTTGGCCCTTTTATGATCGATCCATAAAACTTTATCAATTACAAAAAATGGTTAGAATTAGTGAACTTGTTGTCTTCCATAAACTCCTAATACACGAACTTATTGTAGAACCGAAAAGGGTGAAAGCAACCTATACGGTGGTAAAAAAAGATGGGAGTGAAGTAAGTAATCAGTTGATCTACTCTTATAATACTCCTTACTTTGATAGAAAGAACGGTAGAGATGTAAATCTGGCTTCCATGATGGTGGCCCAGGTGGCATTGAATTACGGCCTTTTTTTTGAAGAAATTGTTTTTGATGGCCTGTATGATCTTACTGATCAGCGCTTTCTGAAGGATATGATGGAAAATACCTCGAGGGAGATCCTGGTATTGAAATTTTACGGGAAGAACGAATTTCTTAAACCTCCATTTGACGCCTTAGAATTAGAAACGCGCTCTGAATACACAGCGGCGAAGATCACATTTGCCAATGCTAGTTTTCCAAGCCTGCAAATAACTAAATCCGATCTGCATCCAAAAGAAGATGAATATGTTATTTTGAGTAGTGGAGGCAAAGACAGTCTCCTAACCTATGGTCTTATTAAGGAATTAGGCACACCCCATCCCGTTTTTATCAATGAATCGGGTCGGCACTGGTTTACTGCAGTCAATGCATATGACCATTATGAAGAAATAGAACCCAATACTGTTAAACCCTGGTGTAATAGTGACAGATTGTTTAACTGGATGGTAAAACAAATGCCCTTTATTAAGGAAAACTTTCAGAATATCAGGGCAGATATATATCCAATAAGATTATGGACAGTTGCCGTTTTTCT
>CBDUON010000187.1:0-4099 GCA_965368835.1 uncultured Eudoraea sp.
CTGTTTCGGATAAGAAAAAGGATGTATTACGTCAATTTGGTGAAGCCCTGATGGGCAGAAAGGTCTGAGAACTACCAACGCTTTGTTGCGCCGGTGAGTATCCAAACTACGTGACGGATAAGTGATTTTAGAAATGGGACAGGATTCAGAGCCATCATGATATAGGCATCCTCATACCAAGGTGTTTCTTCATCCAGGAATTTAAAGATCAGCTGAGGTTTCCTTTTTGTAAAAAGGGCTTCAAATATAGACCGTCCCAAAGCATTGTTCCTGTAAAGGATATTTAATAACAGCACATCATACATCCAAAAACGATTTCTCTTTTGGAAGGAAGCGAGTGGTTTGTTTTCCTTTAGATGCTGGATCAGGGCTTTGCTTTTTAGGGCTGTATTTCTAAAAGTATATCCGGTACTGGGCTTACTCCATCCACCTGCTGTACCAATATGATAAACATTCCATGAGTTTTGCAGGGTAAAGTCAATACATGTCATTGGAATACTGCCCTGTTCTTTTTCTGCAATTTTAAATTCAACACCCTTAAAATGTGTGTCCATATATGCCGCAATAGCCGTTTCATATTCCTCTTTGGGAAGCAATGAGTCGGAAAAAAGAGTATATTCTACAAGTGCAGATGTTGCTGAAAAAGGTAGGACATACATAAAGCGGGTATTGCCTTTTTGCGGCACCGAAAAATCCATAAATGTGGCTTGAGCAGAATTAAAAACCGGCGCTTCTGTTTCAATAAACCATCCGATAAAATGCTGCTGTAAAATAGGATACCTGGGTTGCTCCTTAAACTTCTTAAAACTAAAATGACTGTCAAAAACCTGCCTGGCCTGGTATGTGTTTTTATGAGTACCTACTTTTACCCCTAGATTCTTTTGATCCAGGATGCTGGTAACAGCTTCCTGCCTGAAGGTAATGTTAGGATATGATGATATTCTTTTTAGATAATGTTGATAGAAATCTATTCCTCTTACCATCTTATAAGAATAGGGGGCAATGGGATATGTTTTTGTGTGTTTTTTTCCTGCGAAGTAAATATCATCCCAGCTCTTATGAACGATATTGTTAAACAGACCCGGTCCTTTTTCCCAAAAACACCAGGTACGGTCGTTGGTAGACTTGTCGTCTTTATCTAAAAGTAAGATAGATTTGTCTCTGAAAGCGGGGTCTGTTCCCATTCCATCAGCCATCATGAGTCCGGCTGCACCAGCACCAATTATGATGAAATCGTATTCGTTCATAGGCCTTTGCAAGGTTTCAAAGGTACGAATTAAGCAGAAACCGATGCTAATTTAAGGAAACACCGAACCAGAATAATCGAATTATTAGACTTGTCTAAAAAAATATTTATATTAATAAAAAAGTGTATTTTTGATATGAACTAATATCTTATGACAAGAGCAGAAGAAAATTATTTAAAGGCCATATTTCATTTGGGAGAGTTTTCCAAGGATGTGATTGCTACCAATGCAATAGCAGAACAGATGAAAACCAAACCTTCATCGGTGACGGATATGGTAAAACGATTATCTGAAAAGGGATTATTGATCCATACTCCATACAAAGGGGTTTCTCTTAGTACTCAAGGAACCATTATGGCCCTGAAGGTAATTCGTAAGCATCGGTTGTGGGAGACTTTTTTAGTTGAAAAGTTAGATTTTATGTGGGACGAAGTCCATGAAATAGCAGAACAACTAGAACACATACACAGTGAAAAACTAATAGAAAGACTGGACAGTTTTTTAGGTTATCCCAAAACAGATCCTCATGGAGATCCTATTCCTACACAGCAGGGTGAAATGGTTGCAGTACCTAAAAGTGTTCTTGCAGAGATTCCGGTGTCGGCCAGTGGTATCTGCGTAGGTGTAAAGGATTCCAGCACTTCGTTTTTAAACTTCCTTGACCGGAATAAGGTGGCACTGGGAGATGAGATCACCGTAATGGATAGGGAGGAGTTCGATGGGTCTCTTCAAATAAAAGTAAGAAATAAACAACTTCGAATTTCACAGGAAATTGCTGCTAATCTTTATATAAAAAGGTATGAATAAACAGCAGTGGTATTATATTAAAATAATTAAAATCTGTCTTTCCCTATTTTGCATTCCATCTGTAATGCATTCGCAGGATGCCGATACAGATCGAGCTCCTTTTGTAACAGACCGGCCAGATGCCACTGAATCACCACGTGTTGTTCCCTTGGGCTATTTTCAGGTAGAGACCGGTGGCTTTTATGAAGCCTTTGAGGGTAATACTTTTTCAATAGATCGCTATGTATTTAATACTACCCTTTTGCGATATGGTTTGCTAAGAAATATGGAATTGCGGCTGGGTTGGAACATTGAAGAACAAACCACCAAAATAAACAATACAGATTTTCAAAATACCCTTCGCGGATTTTCACCCTTAGTACTAGGCGTCAAAATAGGTATTGCCGAAGAAAAATCGGGGATGCCAGAGATTGGTCTGGTTGGTAATATCTATCTTCCTTTTACTGCCGGGACCGACTTTAAACCTGAAACTACCGGGGTCGATTTTAGATTTGCCTTTAGCCATACCTTAAGTAAAAAAGAAAATTTATCCTATAATATTGGGGCGCAATGGGGAGATGATTCTCCCGAAGCAGCTTATATATATTCACTGTCTTACGGATATGCGATAACAGCTACATTTGGGGCCTATGCCGAGATCTATGGCGATCTGCCCGAAAATTTTAGTGCGAATCATTTTTGGGATATTGGGGGAACCTATTTATTAAAACCCAATGTACAATTCGATATTACAGTTGGCTCTTCCTTTACCCAGGGACAGGACATCTTACTGAGTGCAGGGGTCAGTTTCAGGACCCCAAATTGAGATAAACAATAAAAAATAAAATCAGATGGAACAGGTCATTGATTACTTTGAATCTATTAATCCAATTCTTGCCGCCTTATATGCTACGCTTTTCACATGGGGACTAACTGCCTTGGGAGCAGCCCTCGTTTTTTTATTTAAAACAATGAACCGGGCGGTTTTAGATGGTATGCTAGGATTTACCGGTGGCGTTATGGTAGCGGCAAGTTTTTGGAGTCTCCTGGCACCCGGCATTGAAATGAGCCCGGGAACTGGTTTTATGAAGGTGATCCCGGCTGCGGTTGGCTTTTTACTAGGGGCAGCATTTATCTTTGGACTAGACAAAATTCTTCCCCATGTTCATATCAATTTTAAGGAAACGGAAGGAATAAAAACCCCCTGGCATCGTACTACCTTATTAACCTTAGCAATTACCCTGCACAATATTCCCGAAGGATTAGCCGTAGGAGTACTCTTCGGTGGAGTTGCGGCAGGCTTTGAAGGGGCAAATATTGGAGGAGCAGTGGCCCTGGCCCTTGGAATTGGACTTCAAAATTTTCCTGAAGGCTTTGCAGTGGCTATGCCATTAAGAAGACAAGGGCTGTCCAGGAAGAAGAGTTTTTTATACGGACAGGCTTCTGCCATAGTAGAACCTATTGCGGCTGTGTTGGGTGCATGGGCAGTTCTTACTTTTCAGCCTATTCTGCCATATGCCCTGTCCTTTGCGGCGGGAGCAATGATCTTTGTAGTGGTGGAAGAAGTGATCCCGGAAACCCAGCAAGATAAATACACCGACATTGCCACTATGGGATTTATTGGCGGCTTTATTATTATGATGGCCCTCGATGTTGGTCTTGGATAAGGTCTAATCCTTATTCTGTAAGGAGAGGAAAAGCACCTTTGATCAGAAAGCGCGATTCAACATCTGAACCTTCAAATGATTCCAGAGCTGTAAAACCATCGAATTCCCCGCCGGGCTTTATCATTACTTTTTCAAAGACATAGGTCCCATCGTTTTCTGAAATTAATTTAAGAGCGTAGTAGGCGTTGTCTATTTCCGCCAGGGCCACGGAGGGCAATGCTTTTTTAAGTGTTGATGAAGTAACGATGCGTGAATCAACAAACATACCCGTTAAGAAAGTATGCTTGTCTTCGTCTACTAAATGACCGTGCACTTTAATGGTCCTGTTCTTTTCAATATTGGTACCAATCAAATATACCTCTGCCTCAAATAATTCTTCTGAAGCTTCAGGAATGGTAA
>CBDUON010000188.1:0-4040 GCA_965368835.1 uncultured Eudoraea sp.
CGGCAAAAGTGTCTATGTAATCTTCAATAGAGGCAATAGGAAACTCCATAAACATTCCTGAATCTTCAGGAAGGGGATAGCCAGCAGTGGGGTTGTTATTATAAACCCGGGTAGAATTAGAGCTTGTTCGATCCTTGCTGCCTTCCGTGGTCCGTTTTTTGGTGCCACAGCCAACGATCAATACTGCTAATAAAAGTGTCCAAACAGAATTTTTCATATGGTAAGCAAAGGTAGTTTCTTTTTTTTCAAATAGCTGTTCATTCCTTCAATCCCCTGTAATCCCCCAGTGTGAATTGCCAAAATGCTGCATCCTTTTTTAAATTCACCCTTGGCTACTTTATCCAGGATTCCAAACATCATTTTACCGGTATAAACAGGATCTAAGGGCACTCCGGTTAACTCTTTGAATTCATTGATAAAGGCCACCAATTCCCTCGTGACCTTTGCATATCCTCCAAAATGATACTCATTACAGAGTGTCCAGTTCTTATTCTGGGCAAATTTACAAATATCTTTTTGTAAAAAATCACCTTTAAGTGCGGGAAATCCGAGTACTTGTTGGTGCTTTTTAGCTGCATTACTGAGGCCAGCCAAAGTACCACCCGTACCCACCGAACAGCAGATAACATCAAATTCCTCATCTGTTTTCTCCAAGATTTCTTCACACCCTTTTATGGCAAGGGCATTTGTACCTCCCTCCGGAATGAGGTATGCCGGGCCGTATAACTGCAAAAGATTATTAAGAAATTCATCATTCTTCTTTCTTCGGTATTCCTCCCGTGTAATAAATTTGAACCTCATCCCTAATTGATGAGCCGTAAAAAGGGTAGGATTATCACCCCAGCTTGAGGAAAGTTCTTCCCCTCTAATAATACCTATAGCTTCTAATCCTTTTTCTTTTGCCGCGTAGGCGGTTGCCGGAATATGGTTTGAATACGCCCCACCAAAAGTGATGAGCCTATGATGTTTTAAACTCACTGCCTCCTGTACATTATATTTTAATTTGCGGTACTTATTGCCAGATAGCAAGGGGTGGCTAAGATCTTCCCGTCTCAAATGGAGCGAAATATCATGGTCTTTTAGAACAGGAAGTAGTATTTCATTGGTAGGTAAGGTCACCCGGGAGCTGTGTTTTCCCTCAAAGATATTGTATAAATCGGAATCTGCCTCTGGTGGAAAGGTATTGAGGATCGGACTCATGATAATAAGCCTCTCTTTCAAAACTTATATTCCGATAGGCTTTGTATCCATTAAAATACCACAAGCATTTTATAAGCCATTCTAATAAATACCAGGCATAAAAAGGGATAATAAACAACTCTAGTTGTTGCCTTAAGTGAATCCGTTCATGATTGATCAACGTCTCATCTTGAGTTAGAGAACGATGTTTGAGGATGATAAAAGGCCATAAGGAAAGACCCACATAATTCTTTGAAAAAAAATACTTACTAATTAAGATCATTAACTGGTCTTTCGTATTACCTTAAAATTAAGGTCTTTAGCATCATACTTCCCAAGTTATTCGATTATTTACTCACAAAAAGGGTCTAATTTCGTTTGGGGCCTAAACAGACAACATACGGGCCTCCACCTTATTATACAGATGGTTTATTAACATGAAAACACCTAATTTTACAGCTTAGCACAAAGAAAAATTGACATGAAACAGATATTACCACTTGAGGAAGGGGATTTTTATCTCTCTGAAGAGGGTTATAAGGTATTTACCGAGCAATATCACTTAAAACGTGGGTATTGCTGTGAAAGCAATTGTAAGCATTGCCCATACGGGTTTAACACCCCTAAAAAAAGAAAATAAACAGCATGTATTCGGCATGATATTTGAGCTATTTGTATGAAAAAAGTTGCATTAAAAAGAGAAATGTTATGAAGAAAAATATCTTATTATTTCTACCTCTGGCCGTACTATTCATGTTAAGTTCATGCGTTTCAGTACGGGTGGTGACAGATTATGACAGGAATGCTGATTTTAATACTTATAAGAGTTATGCATTTTATAAAACAGGAATTGATCAGGCCCAGATTTCGGATCTGGACAAGAAACGCATATTGCGTGCCATTGAAACCGAAATGGGAAAAAGGGGCTTTGTAAAATCAGAAAGACCAGATCTTTTGGTCAGCATTTTTACTAAAGAACGAGAGCGAGTAGATGTCTATAATAATGTTGGCTGGGGCTGGGGCTGGGGACCCGGATGGGGCTATTGGAATCCATGGATGTGGGGTGGCGCCGGATGGGGTGGCAGAAATGTAAGTACCCGTACAGAGGGATCCCTTTATATAGATCTTATTGACACAAAATCCAAAGAATTAATTTGGCAAGGAAAAGGTGTTGGCACTTTAAATAATATTAACAATATTGATAAAAAGGAAGCACGCATACGAGAGTTTGTTTCTGAGATACTTAAAGAGTATCCTCCAAATGCCCTCGCATCTAACTAAATATTTTAACCGCTCCCAGGAGCGGTTTTTTTATGGAATGTTGCTGTTAACTGCAAAGAACCATGGTTGACTTAAGTATCTTTATTGTTATGATTTTGTACCTTTGAGATACCTAAAATAATGCCCTATGACGTTTGAAAGCAATCCTATTTTAGACAAACTGCCCACCCATTTAAAGCAGTATATCAAGCCTCAGAATTACGAGGACTATACAGCCATAGACCAGGCAGTTTGGCGTTATGTGATGCGAAAAAATGTTGATTATTTAAGTCGAGTTGCCCACAATTCCTATGCGGAGGGACTTCAAAAAACCGGAATCTCTATAGATCATATTCCCAATTTATACGGCATGAACCGCATTCTGAAAGAGTTAGGTTGGGCAGCCGTAGCTGTAGATGGATTTATCCCCCCTTCTGCCTTTATGGAATTTCAGGCTTACAATGTGTTGGTTATTGCAGGTGATATACGCCAGTTGGAACATATAGAGTACACCCCCGCTCCCGATATTATTCACGAAGGTGCCGGCCACGCACCAATCATAGCAAATCCGGAATACGCAGAGTATCTAAGACGTTTTGGCGAAATTGGCAGCAAGGCCATCTCCAATTCTAAAGATTATGAATTATATGAAGCCGTTCGGCATCTCTCTATTATAAAAGAAGCACCTGGGACTCCGCAAGATGCCATAGATGAGGCAGAGAATAAAATAGCATCTCTTCAGGAAAATATGGGAGAACCAAGTGAAATAGCCCTTATACGAAACCTGCATTGGTGGACGGTAGAATACGGATTAATAGGTTCTGTAGAGGAACCAAAAATCTATGGTGCAGGTCTTCTTTCTTCAATAGGTGAGAGTGCCTGGTGTATGACCAATAAGGTTAAGAAAGTGCCCTACTCTATAGAAGCGGCACATACCTCCTTTGACATAACCAAACCTCAACCCCAGTTATTCGTAACACCAGATTTTGCATATCTGAGTCAGGTTTTGGAAGAATTCGCCAATACAATGGCATTGAGAAAAGGTGGCCTGAGTGGGGTTAAAAAAGTAATCGCTTCAAAGGACCTTTGTACTGTTGAACTAAGTACCGGCTTGCAGATCTCAGGCTCTTTTACCAAGGTTATTGAACACCAGAATTTGCCAGTATATATCCAAACGGAAGGATTAACGGCGCTGGCGTATCGTGAAAAAGAATTGGTTGGGCATAGCACCAAGCACCATACAGACGGATTTGGATCCCCCATAGGAAAATTAAAAGGGATCAATTTGGCAATAGAGGATATGAGTCCGCGCGACCTAAAAGCGTATAACATTTATGAAGGGGAAACCATTGTCCTGGAGTTTGAAGGAGACATCAAAGTTGCCGGAGAAATCATTACCGGCACCCGAAATTTAAGGGGAGAGATTATATTGATCACTTTTACTAATTGTACAGTAACTCATGACAAAAAGGTATTATTTGAACCCTCCAACGGACTTTATCATATGGCCGTAGGAGAAAAGATTGTCGCTGCGTTTAACGGCCCTGCAGACCTTTCCAGTTTTGATCTTGTTACCCATAAAATTTCGTCAACTACCATTA
>CBDUON010000189.1:0-4025 GCA_965368835.1 uncultured Eudoraea sp.
ACCAAGACCTACTATTCTGATAGCAGTAATATTCAGGCACTGGTTTCGCTGGGCGACTCCTTTGTGATCTCCACGAATGAATACCTCAGGAAGTTCAATGCCGGCGGTACACAAACCGCACAATTAAAATACAACGGGAATCATCTTCCCGAACTCATTAAAAAAGACAATGTCCTCTTTTTTATTACAGGATACGACCTTGAAAATGAGATTAAAATCTTCTACGGAGCTTGTGACAATGATCTGACGCTTATTGATCTTAGTCCGTAAAAGGGTTGATTGCCATATTCAGAAAAGGGAGCTATATGCTCCCTTTTTTATTTTCTAAACTAAAATATAAAGTATAGTTTAGGGCTCAAATCGCAACAAATGGGCTTGAGCAAAAGAATAGGGTTGATCTTAGGACCGGTCCTTTTTATAATCCTGATTAATCTGCCTGATCTATTTACGGGAAAGGAATACGCCAATGGGGTGATCGCAGTAGCCGCATGGATGATCATTTGGTGGATCACTGAAGCGGTTTCCATATCTGTAACGGCCTTACTCCCCCTGGTTTTATTTCCAAGTCTTGATGTGATGGCTATTTCGGAGGTTGGCGCTAATTACGGAAGCCCAATCATATTTCTATTCTTTGGCGGATTTGTATTGGCGCTGGCCCTGGAAAAGGTAAATCTACATAAACGAATTGCCCTGAATATTATCCGGGTTACCGGTACTACCCCCAATAAAGTGGTCATGGGCTTTATGATCGCCACGGCCGCACTTAGTATGTGGATATCTAACACCGCCAGTACGGTGGTGATGTTGCCTATTGCGATGTCTGTGATTGGACTTTTAATTAACGATGCGGATGGATTTACAAAGAGCGATAAGAATTTTGCGCTGAGCGTTATGCTGGGAATAGCCTTTTCCGCAAATGCAGGAGGTATTGCGACAGTGATTGGCACGCCGCCAAATTCTGTGTTGATAGGCTTGTTGGAAAATCAATATAATATTGAGATCTCCTTTCTGAAGTGGATGACCTTTGGTCTTCCCTTTTCAATCATTTTGCTGGGCATCTGTTATTTGGTGCTGGTAAAATGGATGTTTCCCAACAAACAACTGCAATTTAATGCCTCTAAGGAGGTGATAGAACAGGAATTACAGAAGTTAGGACCCACTTCAGGGAAAGAAAAAATGGTCATGGCCATTTTTGGAGTAACCATATTCTTATGGATCTTCAGGACAGTCATCAACAGTATTTTTCCTGCGCTTGGCCTTTCAGACACTATCATTTCCATGATGGGAGCCATTTCTTTGTTTGCGGTTCCCTATAATCTTAAAAAGGGCGACTTTATCATTGTTTGGAACGATACCCGTAAGCTTGCCTGGGGGATTTTAATACTTTTTGGCGGAGGACTGGCCCTTGCCAATGGCATGTCTAGCAGTGGACTTGTAGATGTGGTTTCGAACGCCATTGCTACCAGTGAACTATCTATCCTGTTTACAGCCTCACTATTAATTCTACTAATGCTCTTTATGACAGAATTGATGAGTAACGTAGCTCTTGTAGCTGTTCTTGCTCCTGTAGTAGCGGGTATTGCCATCGGATTAGATATTCCGATGCTCCATTTGCTGATACCTGTAACCATCGCAAGTAGTTGTGCCTTTATGCTGCCCATGGCAACTCCTCCCAATGCCATTGTTTTTGCCAGTGGGTATATTGAAGTAAAGCAGATGGCACGTGTTGGAATTATTCTGAACCTTATTTCAGTGGTTCTATTGGTCCTTATGTTCCAATTTATCCTGCCTTTTATATTTTAAAAATAAAAAGCCCCGAAGTGTATTACTTCAGGGCCATTTGAACTTAAGATTCTCTGTTTGTCTTATTTGCCAATCCCGGCATTAAAATTAGATGGAAGATACTTCTTAGTATCAAAATCCAATTCAATTATATCGTTCTCGTCTATATACTCAATAGAATGAATATCAAAAAAGAAACTGTATGGATTGAATCCTTCAGGTAAATAGACCTGAGTATCAAAACCAAGTTCTACCGTTTTTTGATCCTCAACAATATAAGAGGTATGGAGTATATTAGCAGGAGCAGCATAGGGATTGAAATCTGCCGGTAAAAAGGCTTGTGTTTCAAAATTTAGTGCGGTGTCTTCCTCTTCCTCCAGATAGGTAATACTATCTAAGTCTATATTTAAACTCTTTTGAGCTGTGTTTGCCAATGCTACATTGGTCATAGCTATTAAAACCAGGGTACTTACTTTTATAATTTGTGTTTTCATAACGCTTTCTAGGTTAATTCTTAAGCAAAGATATAACCCTTTAGTCCCGTATTTATTGCCCTTCAGATATCATTAACATTAAGCAATATTAACTATAATTATGCCTTTGTTAATTTCTATAGATATTGTTTATCATTTATGCAATACTCGCCCCTAAAAACCTCGTTCTTCGCATAACTTACATGCTTTTGTTGTATATACAACAGTTGTGTTATTTTAGTTAAACTTTTGTTAAGTGACCAATAGCGATTCTTTTAAACTTAAAAACATCACCAAAACGATAAAAGCCCTCGTATTACCGAGGGCTTTACAACTAACTAATTCAATTAATTTAAAAACAAAAAGATCTTTTAATACCTTTTCCTAACAGTTCTTATGGATTAAGCAACAATGGAAAGTACTTTGAAGCATTATAGCCATATTTAAAGTCGTCTTCCTCAATAAATATGATAGAATCCAAATCGAGTACTTCTTCGTAGGAGTCATATCCCTGAGGCAAGTATGTCCTGGTATCAAAACCCAGGTCCACTACCTCTTCTTTTTCAATAAATGAAATATCCATAAAATCTTTTGGGAATGCATAGGGATCAAATGAAGCAGGCAAATACGCTGCTGTATCAAAGCCAATGTCTTCGTAATCTGCCATTTTCAAATATTGAACCGAACTTAAATCAATATAACTAACCGTTGGGTCAAAATTCTCAGGTAGATATTCCGTAGTATCAAACCCCAGAATTATATCTTCTTCTAACTCTGCATAAGGAATGGCAGCTATATCCAGGTTTTCCGTTTCCAAATATGAAGCTTCGAAAAACACCTCGGACATCCAATACTCTGTGTTGAGATCTTTATTAAAGGCTGTTAAGGAAATGGCCTCCAGTTCATTACTACTTAATAATTCTTCAGAATTGTTTTCTTGCGGTGTGGAGGTTATCCCCAGGAAAACCATCCCACATAAGACTGCTAATTTGTTCATTTTTTTGATTGATTGATGATTGTTAAGGTATACCTATAAGACTTCCTGGAGCAACTATTGTTACATTATTATACTGGATTTAACATATAATTGAAGACGAATATTTCCTTCTAAAGCGGCTTTTTTGTCAATTTATATATATGATTATCAGTACTTTACACGTCGTATTCTATCAATGCATACCTATGCAAGACTTAAGATATTATTAACAAAACTTTCGGTTTATTTTTCGGTTCTTTGAAAACTTCAAACAAAAATTGAATCCTAATGATTAGAACATTACTTCCAAAATTACTTGTGATCCTATTCCTTGCCGGGTTTTCACAAACTACTCAGGCACAGATATTTAAAAAGAAAAAGAAAAAAACAGAAGCTTCTGCCTCTGCTTCAAAAAGCAAGAAAGGGGACATTGAAGCCTATGATAAGGTGATCACCAAGGATGCCAAAACAGATAGTGGCTTATTTGATGTGCACATAGTAGATGATGCACATTATTACGAAATACCAGATTCACTCTTTAATAGAGAGATGCTGATGGTTAGCCGTATTTCCAAAACAGCTGCAGGTATTGGTTTTGGTGGCGGAAAGATCAACACTCAGGTATTGCGATGGGAGAAAAAACCAAAAAAGGTGCTACTTAGAGTAGTGAGCTATGATGTGGTTGCAGCCGATTCGCTTCCTGTTCATGAAGCAGTGGTTAATTCTAATTTTGAACCGGTATTATATTCCTTTGATATTAAAGCCTTTAAAAAAGATTCTTTAAATCCGGCCAC
>CBDUON010000190.1:0-4004 GCA_965368835.1 uncultured Eudoraea sp.
CCCTTAAAGGGAATATCTTTCTAGTAAATAAAACCCAGATCAAAACTCCTCCTTTATCAGACGGGTGTGAGAACGGTATCTTGCGAAAAAAAATGATAGAATTACTCAGTAAACTTCCGGATTATAGCCTGGAAGAGACTTCTATCTCGCCCTTTGAGCTTCAAAAAGCCGATGAACTATTTATTACTGATATTAAAAAAGGGATACAATCTGTCACCCAGTACAGAAAGGCTACGTTTAAAAAAGAGGTTGCAAAAGAACTATTAGGCAAGCTAAATGCGATGGCTCGACTTAATTAAGGCTTGGGTTTTCCGGGGCATTGGACCAAAGAAGATAATCTCCTCCCAATTCCATCATTTTCTCTTTCCAAAAAGAATTGGACGATTTCTCAATGATCTCGCTCTCGTAGAGGTTTTTCACAACTATCCATGATTTAGAATCGAGTTCCTGGTCTAATTGTAGTGAGGACCAGCCAGAGTATCCAAGAAAAAAACGAATATCCCTGGGTGTTATTACCCCTTTGTTGATGAGGGCTATAGTAGCATCAAAATCGCCTCCCCAAAAAATTCCATCTGAGATCTCAACACTTTCATTGATCAAATGAGGAACCTTATGGATAAAATATAAATTATCCTGTTCTACCGGCCCGCCATTAAAAACGGGGAAGGGAATGTGAATTTCACTTACAAGATCACTGATATCGTAATCCAGAGGCTTATTTAATATAAATCCTACCGAGCCTTCCTCATTGTGTTCGGCGATCAGAACCACCGACCTATTAAAGGAGACATCCCCTGTCAATGAGGGTTCAGCGATCAATAGCTTTCCTTTCTTAGGCTTAAGACTTGTCATAAGGGCACTTCCTTTTTTCTAAAGTAGAATAAAACTACCTAACTACAAAAAAATAATAGCAACAAAAAAAGCACTTCTTTGTGGGAAGTGCTTTCGGTATATTATTTAGAACAAAAATTAGTTCACAGAGCCGCTCAAATCAGAACCTGCTTTGAATTTTACTACATTTTTTGCTTTAATTTGGATAGTCTTTCCAGTAGAAGGGTTTCTTCCTTCTCTTGCACTTCTTCTAGATACTGACCAAGATCCGAATCCTACTAAAGATACACGGTTACCTTTTTTAAGAGACTTTTGAACATTTCCTAAGAAAGATTCTAAAGATTTTTTAGCTGCTGCTTTTGTGATGCCAGCGTCAGCTGCCATTGCATCGATTAATTCTGTTTTGTTCATAATTTAAGTAAATTAATTGTTGTTAAACATTTTAAAGCTCCAACAAATTTATACGGATTTGCCGTTAACACAAGTAAAATCAAGGGAAATCGGGGTTTTTGTTGATAACTTGGGGGGTTTGTTGATAAAGTGGCAATATTTTGACGATTTCAACGAGCCCCGTATACATGGGACTTCACAGAACATGCGCATTTTTGTCCAATTTCAATCCGTTTAAGACATCCGCAACTTCCATTTTTCGCTTCCCAGGGAGTTGAATTTCTTCCAATGAAATATAGCCGCCATTTACGGCAACCCTCATGCTCTTTTTGTCATATACTAATGTACCTATAGATAAGGAGTGTTCCTCTTCAGTATAAGACGCCTTGTAAACTTTTAGATAAATAGACTCATTGTTATTGATGAGTGTGGTCCAGGCAGCAGGGTAGGGGCTTAGTCCCCTGATCTGGTCATAAATGGCCTTTACAGATTTGTCCCAATGGATCTCACTATTCTCTTTCGTTAGTTTAGGAGCTTCTTTTACAACATCAATTTGCTTTTGATCTATGGTCCTTACTTCACCTTTTTCAATGTACTGCACCGTTTTTATAACAAGCTCGGCACCCATAGACATCAATTTGTCATGAAGTGTCCCGGCAGAATCTTCCTTGGCGATTGCGCATTCGGTCTGAGAAATAATGGCCCCCGTATCGATCTTCTCATCAATAAAGAAGGTAGTAACTCCTGTTTTTTCCTCCCCATTTATGATGGCCCAATTAATTGGTGCTGCGCCCCTGTAGTCTGGTAATAAGGAAGCATGAAGATTAAAAGTGCCATACGCTGGCATCTGCCATACAAGCTTTGGTAACATTCTAAAGGCAACAACGATCTGCAAATTAGCTTCCAATTGTCTTAACTCCCCCAGGAAAGTCTCGTTTTTAAGATTGGTGGGTTGTAATACCCTTAATCCTTTAGATACCGCATACTCCTTCACAGCCGATTGCCTCATTGCCTGGCCTCTTCCCGCCGGCCTGTCTGGAGCAGTAATAACACCTACTATAGTATATGTATGCTCCACGAGGGCTCTCAAACTAGCGACCGCAAAATCTGGCGTACCCATAAAAATGATCCTTATCGATCTCATTTACTTACTGTGTATTCATTATTAGATGTGATGGTGATCTTTCCTTCTTCCAGAAGAAACTGTAATTCCTGTAATACTACTTCCCTTTCCTGCCCCAGGGATTCAACTAGAACCTGGGAGGAGACCGACTGTTCTTTGAGAAGGGCAATTATATCCGAATCTAATGATTTCAAATCAACTGGACTCTTTTTTATATTTTGAAGGCAAACATCGCATTTACCGCAAGAAGGACTATCTTTTTCTCCAAAATAATTCAGCAACTGTACAGTTCGGCATTCCTTCCTGTTTTTTACATAGGTAAGCATTGCATTAACATTGTCTATCTTACCTTGATTCAGATCTCTGATCTTATGAGCAAACACATTGATGGTCCTGTCATCTTCTCTTGGCACAAGAAAGGTGAGTTCCATATCCTGCTTTTCATGATTAAATGCTAAGATTCCATCTATTTCAGCTTTTTTAAGTGCTTTAAATACGGCAGTTTCGGCTACTTCAGATTTTTTGGCTATCAGTAACGTATTGATCTTTGTATCAAATTCAAAAACCCCGCCATAGGTCCTTAAAAGAACTTGCAAAATATGTGCTTCTTTAGGATGTTTTTCCAAATAAGAAAAAATGGCATTCTTTGAGGCAAGAAATTGAACCGATGTTTTATTGGAAAAATTTTGGGATAGCGCAATCACCGAATTTTGATCTAAAAGTCGCATACCATTATAAACAAGCGATGCGTTGAGGTCATAGGTATCGCAAAAATGGTTGAAATTAAATGGAAAATTTTCTTCGTCTAAACTCCCATAAGGGATCCTAAAATAATTGTTCAGCTTGTTATACAGGAGTTTTATAAAGGCAACATCGGGTAGGACTTTTATAAATTGATTCAGCAGCCGCTGTTCATCGCTGGCACTTAGAAGCAAAACCGCTTCTGCCATTGCTCCGTTTCTTCCTGCCCTCCCTGCTTCCTGAAAATAATTCTCCAAACTCTCCGGCATTTCATAATGGATGACACGCCCCACATCGGGTTTGTCTATTCCCATACCAAAAGCGCTGGTGGCTACCATAACTCGTTTTTTATTCCCTAACCAGTCCTGTAATTTTTTCTCCTTTTCATCTCGAGGTATTCCTCCGTGAAAATGAATGGCACTGACACCTTTTTGGTTGAGTAATGTTGCCAGTTCTTCAGATCTACGCCTGCTCCGAACATATACAATGCTACTTACATCATCTAACTGACACATTTGAATGAGTCGTTGGTTCTTATTTTCCTGATAAGAAACTTTATAGATGAGGTTCTCTCTATAAAACGAATCTTTGATCAGCAGCGGTGATTTCAACTCAAGGTTGGCAACTATATCTTTTGAGACCCGCTCTGTGGCTGTCGCTGTTACTGCAATACAAGGCACTTCGGGATGTAGGGTTCTAAGCACAGAACATTCTAAATAAGCCGGTCTGAAATCGATTCCCCATTGGGAGATGCAGTGAGCCTCGTCAATGGCAATGAGAGTTACGTTCATTTGACTTATCCTATCCTGAACTATTTCCTGTTGAAGTCGCTCCGGGGATAAGTACAAAAACTTGTACCCTCCATATAAACAGTTATCTAAGAGGTTATTGGTTTCTTCAAAAGAGATGCCACCGGTTA
>CBDUON010000191.1:0-3960 GCA_965368835.1 uncultured Eudoraea sp.
GAGGTCTCGTGGTGCATAATGACCTCTACCCCTTTTTCTTTGGCATAGGCCATCACTTTGTCAAAATCATAATCTGCATAAGGCGTCATAAAGTCGAACACCCCTTCCCTGTCCTCCGTGTTGATCCATTTATCCCAGCCGGTATTCCAGCCTTCTACCAGCAAGCCTTTTATGCCATTGGCAGCGGCAAAATCAATATATCGCATGGCATTTTCGGTAGTTGCCCCATGATTCGTCCGTATCTCACCACTCTTGGTAAACGTATTCATACTCTGGCTGCCTTCCATGTCCCAGGTAGATTTTCCAAGGTGCATTTCCCACCAGATACCTACATATTTCATAGGGGTAAAGTAACTCACATCCCCAATGATATTTGGATCATTCAGGTTAAGCACCATTTTGGATTCTATAAGATCGCCCGCCTTATCAGCGATCTGTATGGTACGCCATGGCGTAGTAAAGGGTGCTGATATCACTGCTTTACCCTGTAGGCGCTCAGAACCTACCAATTCACTGATCATTGCATTTTTTGTGGTATTTACTTTTAGTGTAATTCCGGCATAATCGGTAAGGTCAGCTTCGTGAAAGCTCAGATATACTCCATCTGCTGTTTTCATGGTTACCGGGGTATTAACTGCATTTTCGGGGATGTACGTCGCGGCCAGATTAACATTGTCTCGCATGGCAAGCGCATTTATCTCAGAAAATTTAGTGGCGCTGTAAAGGTGTTCATATATATCCCAGTCACCCGGTTGCCACCAAACCTGGTGATCTCCGGTGAGATTAAATTGAGTATTCTCGTCAGTGATAAGCACTTCTTTCATATTAGGCTGCTCAGGGAATTCATATCGAAATCCCACTCCGTCGTTAAAGGCACGAAAGACGATGTTCAATTTTCTGTGTGGAGCTGACAATTCCTCCAGATGCACTCTCATTTCAGCATATTCATTTAACACAGAGTCTTGCTCCCCCCATGGCATCGCCCAGGTTTCAGAAAAAGCGTTGTTTATAACCGAAATAATCTTAAATCCTTCCTGTAAGTCGGGTTGTTCTTTAAATTCGAAACCCATGGTGGATGGCAATATTACCGTAGCGTCTTTATAAAATATTTCATATTGAGGTGTTCCGGCTTCATTGAGGACAAAGTTTACCCTAATTTTATTATCTGGTGAAGTTATGGTGGTGTTGAAACTAGTAGTACATCTGGCAAGGATTAGTAAGATACCGATCATCAGAAACACATGGTACTTATTTAATTTGCTACTCATAATTTAGATTTATTTATGATTGATCCTAAAGGTAAAAAAGATGGTGGAAACCAGCTAAGAATTAATTATTAAGCCTCCTCTAAAGACTTAATCATGATACTGTAATTGCACTTCCAGTTCAGATCCCTTTGTTGTAAAACTGACATATCCGTCTGCAATTACCGGAGACATACTACTGGTCATTACCTGGCATTTTTCTCCCTCTTTCATTTCGGGCAGACGTAGCTTCATCTCCCATTCCGGATTTTCCTGAGTGATTTTAATCCTAATGACCCCATCAGTTGTTTCATAATAAACGGAGACCGCATTATCTGCCATTTGTACGTTCTCCAGGGATGCTGTTGGCCAGGCATCGGGCATTTGAGGGGTGATCTCCACTTTTTTTTGGGAAGCACGTGGCTGTATTCCAAAGAACTGCTGTACAATGGGGATAGCGAAACTATAGATGTTCCAGGCCTGGGTTATCATCCCATAATCCGGGGATACTTCATACATACTACCGGGAAGGGCAAAACTAAAGGTCCTGGCCATCCGTTGCAAGTAATTAAGTGCCTGGTTTGGCCTGCCGTAATTGTTCTCCGCTATTGCCTGAACTCCTGTAGGTAGGGTCATCACGGCCCCTGTATAGGAAAAGACCTTGGAACCTTTAAAGGAACCCTCATCTAGGCCTGCAGAGGCATCCCTGTCTATGCCGGTTACAAACACCCCATAGGGATTTACAAAATTCTCGGCCGTTTTTAAGGCACGTAATGCTTTATCCTCATCTGCCATCTTCATTTCCATAGGCGTATTCACCACCCAGTTATGATGCAACACAAAAGGCCTTGGGCTTTCTGAGGGATTGGCTAAAATGGCTTTTTTTGTATTTTGTAATTCTTGTACGGCCCAGGGTTTGTTGAGTGTATCGGCACGTATAATTGCATCTTCTATAAGGTGGAGTGCCTGCTGATCAGTTCCTATAAAGTCGGCATAAGAATCGAATTCATCTGACCAAAACTCTGAATTGATCCGAATTTTCAGGTTATCTGCAGTTTCCTGATACGCAGCGGCCAGCACCTTTTTCCCAAGTTCACCCGCCATTTTTGCGGCATCTGAAAATGCCCTTTGGGTATACACCGCCACATCTATCATCTCACTATCCAACCCATGGATCTCCATCATCCCAAACCCATCAGGAAAACCATTGCCATCCGCATCCTTTTCACGTATCAGCCATTCCAGTCCATTTTTAACAGTGGGAAAATAGCGTTCTAAAAAAGCCTTGTCCCCGTTCCATTGATATACTTCCCAGATCAGGGAGGCAAACTGCGGTGTTTCATTGATATTTCCCTCGTTAAAAACGGCGCCGTTGGTTGAAACCTCATGTACAATCCGGCCATTGCCATTAGTGACTTCAGAAAGACTATCTAGTAAGGAAATGGTACTGTACACTGCATCTGTCTGCCCCACGGCCATATATCCTTTGAGGGCGTACTCGCTGTCTACGCCAAACCACCAGGGATAATCCGGAATCCCGGCGGTAATTCCTGTTCCAATTTCGGGAACTGTGCGTACCAACCAATCACAATTATACTTTAACCATTCAAAGGTTTGTTGCAAGTTTTTGTCAGGGATGGTAAGTTTCGACATATTGGCCAATTGGGTATATCGACTTTGTTTTTCTTTAAAAAGAGAGAGGGATTGTGTCTGCAGGGTATTATAAGTAGTAAGCGCTTTGGCTTCTGAAATATAGGAACCTGCAATAGCAAACTGTATGGTTTTTGATTCCCTTGCACCTAACGCAATGGAATATGAAAGCGATCCGCCGGTACCTTTTCCGCCATAAGAAGAAGAGATTACTTTATGAGTTTGTGAAGGATAATTTGCGCCGAAAGCCACGTGCCACGGGTTTAGGCTATCCTTTACTACCCATGTATCTGCTGTGTCATTAAAATACGCTGCGTCTTGCCCGTCTTCCATTTTGGTGCGTTCTCCCAGCCAGGTAGAACGCAGGTCTGCATAACCTACAAAGGCCACATTTAAATGCTGAGGAAAATCTGCCTCATTTTCTATGACAACTTGAATGATGATACCTTCAGCATCATCGGGAACAAACTGCCAGCGTTCCACAAACAGTTTCTGTTCTTCAAAAGAATAAGAATGCTTATTAGCAAAGGGGAAATTTGTGAAAGAATCAGCCTTCTTGAGATCTGTAGAAAAGTTATCTGTACTTAGGGTTATTGAAAACCCATCCATCAATTTAATGGGATGGTCCCATAAGCCGCCCATCTCATTCTTTATGTGCCATCCCAATTCCGGAAAACTGCCATCCTGATGGCCCACCAGATATACCCGGTTCCCGGCAGTAACAAAGGGGGAGCTAAGGTATGCCTGTTTCCCTTCAATATGGGGTGCATCCTTACTATGGGCCGCAAACGAGGTTGTTTCAGCCTGCTTACAGTGCACCAATATGACTCCCAAAAGGAGCCAAAAAAAGAATTTTCTCCTGGTCATCAAAAATTCCCGATTTAACGATCCTTTATTTTACTTATCCCTAAATTAAACCCTGAATTCCTGGAATGTATTATTTTTCCGGGGTAGCAATGGTAATGTTACGGTATTCCACCGGACCGTGATCTCCCTGCAGAAAAATAGGTCCCGGTTCTCCTTCTTTGCTATTTAATGCCCCACCTGTGATCCCGGGAATAATCTG
>CBDUON010000192.1:0-3924 GCA_965368835.1 uncultured Eudoraea sp.
AAGGTAAAGCCACTATCCGAAGTATCTGCACTGCCAGCGTTGCTTTCTTCCTTGGCAATATCATAATTGGCCTGTTCTGCTTCATTGATCTGAATGTTTAAAAAGGCCTTATCAAGACTGAGACTTTTGAGCTGAATGGGCTCAGAAGCATCTTTAAATAACTCATAAATAGAAAGTGTAAGATCTATTTGTCCCGCCTTAAACAGCGTATCCCCTTCAAAGGGTGCATTGTTGAGTAGTACCGCATCGTTTATGCGCAATTCCGCATTGGGAAAGCTGCGAAACAGACTTAGGTCGGCCTCCGCAAAATCGAAAGAACCATTAATACTATTATTTACCTTGGTTTTGATGATCTGCCCTATTTTACCTTCCAGCACAAAAGGGGCTGCTATCAAAATTCCTACAAAGAGCAGGATGATACCCGCTGCTATTTTTACAACTTTCTTCTTCATTTATTAAAATTTATTGGTGGAAGCGGGTTAGATCTCCAGCTGAATTTCCTCACCCATTTTTAATTTAAACCGCTTTCGTAAGATATATACGAAAAAATACAGGAAAGGGGTGTCGAGCATCGCAATAAATACCTTAAAAAGGAATCCACTGATCACTAGACCGGTAAAAAGGGTCCAGGGCAACACCTGAAAAACACAAAGTAAGCCAACTACGGTAAAGGTATCTATGAACTGCGACAAAAAAGTGGAAAAATTATTCCGTATCCAAAGATATTTTCCCTTAGTGACCCGTTTCCAAAAATGGTAAATGGCAATATCTACATACTGAGCGCAGAGGTAGGCTATCATAGATGCCAGCACTGCAATGGGCGATAATGCAAAAACACTGCTAAATACTTCATCTCCAATGGGCGAAGCCGGAATAGCCGGTGCCATTTCTGCCAGTAAAATGATCCCCATAGAAAAAAATGAGGCAAAGATGCCGGCCGTGACGATCTGGTTGGCCTTTTTCTTCCCATAGATCTCAGAGATAAGGTCGGTTATTAAAAAGGTTATGGGATATGGTAAGATCCCCACAGATATTTCGAAAAGTGAAGCTCCAAACACCGTTACATCTCCGAACGGCCTCCAGTAAAAAAATTTTTGAAAAATTAGATTGGAAACAACGAGAGAAGTTATAAAAAGAGCTCCGAGGTACAAATAGATCTTGTACGCAACTTTTTGATCCTTCGTGGTCATCTGTTTACTTAATAGTTAACCTAAAAGGCATGCTGGCCTGTATGCCGCGTTGTTGTGTTGTTCTTTTTATATCCTTGTAAAGTCCGAAAGCGTCCTCCCCCAGTTCAGATTTGATCATGTCTTCCTGAACTCTGGTTTTGGTTCCGGACAGGTCCTCCATCAACATTTCAAAATTTGATTTGTACCTTGGATATCTGCGGATGCTATAGCTTGTAATTTCAGCCAGGTCGGCAGCCGAAACAATGGCATCATTCAAACTTCCCAGCTCATCTATCAGACCTAGTTCCTTTGCATCTACTCCACTCCATACTCTTCCCTGAGCCAAACTATCTGCCCTGGCCATGGAGATGTTTCTCCCAGCGGCTACCCTGCTGAGAAATGTTTGATAAACATTTTCAATGCCTTCAGTAACCACACCCCTGAACTGAGGTGTCATAGGTTCAAAAAGTGAATATTCCGTAGCGTTTTTATTTGTTGCCACCTGCTCTGCATTGACGCCAATATTTTTTGCCAATTCACTGATATTCGGAATGGTTCCAAAAACTCCGATAGATCCTGTGATGGTAGTAGGTTCTGCAAAGATCCTATCAGCACCCACCGCAATATAATAGCCTCCAGAAGCCGCCACATCACCCATGGAAACTACCACCGGTTTTTCTTTTTTGGTAAGTTCTATTTCTCTCCAGATAATATCTGAGGTTAGGGCACTACCTCCAGGTGAATTTACCCGCAATACCACTGCCTTTACCTTCTTATCTTTCCGGGCCTTTATCAATGCCTTGTTAATTAGTCCTTGCCCAATATAGTTAGGGCCACCTTCACCGTAGAGGATCTCTCCCTGGGCATAGATGACTGCAATACGGTCTTTCCCGGTATTCAGCGATTTCTTCTTGGCTTCTTTCATATAGTCAGACAAGGCAATGTATTGTATGTCCTGATCCTCTTTTTGCCCGCTTGCACTTTTAAGAATAGCCTCAAACTGGTCCATATACAAAAGATCATCAATGAGGCCCGACTGTTTTGCAAACATCGGACTGCGTCCGCCCAAAGTATCGGCAATAATATTCAGGTCGACTGTTGTAAGATTTCTGTCTGCCGCTATCTCTTCTACAACAGATCCCCAAAGTGATTCCAATAATTCTTTGATCTGGGTGCGGTTGGCCTCGCTCATTTCATTTTCCAAATAAGGTTCCACGGCACCTTTGTATTTCCCATGACGGATCACCTCCATTTTTACCCCGGTCTTTTCCTGTAGCTCCTTGTAAAATAATACCTCAGCAGATAAACCTCTGAAGTCCATCCCCCCTACCGGGTTTAAGAATACACTATCTGCCACGCTGGCCAGGAAATAGTCCTTCTGCATATACATATCAGAATAAGCATAAACAAACTTACCAGACTCCTTAAAATCTTGTAGTGCCTCTCTGATAGCTTGTGTTTGCGACCAACCAGCCATAACAAATTGACTTCTAAGGCTGATCCCTTCAATCTTATCATCATTCTTAGCCACGGCTATGGCGTGTATAATATCATCTAAACCAACCGCCTCTGCAAAGAGTCCGGCAAATGGATCGGCTTCATTACTTCCGGTATAGTCATTTATGGGGTCTTTAAACTGGAGTTCCAGAACGGATTTGCTCTTTACCGTAACTCCTTCATCCACATTGGCCAGGCTTACAAAAATTAGGAACATAAAGAATATTATCCCTAAGGCGATAAGGGTCCCCAGAATGGCTGCTAAAAGGTTTCGTAAGAAATTCATATATCTTTTTACTTAATGGCCTCAAAGATAATGAAAGTGCATATCTCCCAGCATATCTTGGCTATATTTTAAGGAAATGGAAAAATAGGGGATTCTTGTATCAAGTAGGTTTTAATTCACAAAGTTGTAGTTTGTGTTGTTAATTCAAGATAAACCCGGAAGTGAGACAATTTCTTTTGGGTCTATCTATAAGTATTGATGAACAAGGAGTTGCTGGCGGTTTTTACCAATGAGATTGATCACCATTAATTATGATTTAGTAGTATTGATAATTTCATCAATAAGTATTTCGGTTTCATTAATTCTTTCAATGATCTGTTGATGCAGCCATAAGGAATTATCCAATAAATTTTCGAATTCTATTTTTTGAAATAACGGATAATAATCGGGTTTCACCTTAGACTTGCCAGCCCAACTATAATTTGCATAATTGTCCATTTCTTTCATTGAAATATAAGACAACAAATAGGGGATAAATTGTTCATTATTCCAGCTGTCTAATTTTTCAAAACGAATTTTTCGAATTTCAGATAAGGAATTCCATTGATTAAGCAAGTTGGTAATTGCCTCATCTTTAAATAAATTTAGGCGTCCATTTTGCACCAGGTTTTTTACCGCATTATCTGCAAACGCAAGTTCATTTGAAGGGAAGGACTCAAAAAGTAAGCTATCTAAATTATGCTTTGATAGTTCTTCTTTAGAAACACCAATTAGGTTAATTAATGCTACACTCGAATTGATAGCTTTATTTTCAACAATTCTATACTGGTTTAATACTTCTTTATTGGCCTTAAATTCTATATGAAGCCTGGAAAGTATTTCTCTTTTTTCAATTTTATTGAGTCTGTGTTGATTCCAGTCATTGATTTGCAAGGCGATCAAAATACCAATAACAACCAGCACAATCTCCCCTATTGCATAGGAAAGGTACTTACCAGTTTTGTTTTCAACCAAAAGTTGTTGGCGGATTTT
>CBDUON010000193.1:0-3916 GCA_965368835.1 uncultured Eudoraea sp.
GCGTATTGCAGGTCGGTATCAATATTCATTTTTATTACTCCGTAACTAATCCCTTCTCTTATCTCCTCTACAGTAGAACCTGATCCACCGTGAAAAACAAAATCTATATGATTATGTTCCACACCGTATTTCTTGGTGATGTATTCCTGTGAATTTTTAAGGATCTTCGGGGTAAGTTTTACATTCCCTGGTTTGTATACCCCATGTACATTTCCAAAGGCGGCAGCGATTGTAAATCTGTGGCTAACTTTGGATAACTCTTCGTATGCATATGCTACTTCTTCCGGTTGGGTATACAATTTAGAATCATCTACATCCGAATTGTCTACTCCATCTTCTTCGCCTCCTGTTATTCCGAGTTCAATTTCCAGGGTCATATCCATTTTACTCATTCTGGCTAAATATTCCTTGCAGATCCCAATATTCTCTTCAATTGGTTCTTCTGAAAGATCTATCATATGTGAGCTATAAAGCGATTTTCCTGTTGCCTTATAGTGTGCTTCACTGGCATCAAGAAGTCCATCTATCCAGGGTAGCAATTTTTTGGCGCAATGATCTGTATGTAAGATAACAGTGGCACCATAGGCCTCTGCCAATTCATGAATATGTTTCGCACCTGCAACAGCCCCTGCGATAGCAGCCTTTTGTCCTTCGTTAGAAAGGCCTTTTCCTGCATTGAACTGAGATCCTCCGTTTGAAAATTGGATGATCACAGGGGAATTAAGTGCTGCAGCGGTTTCGAGTACTGCATTGATTGTATTGGAACCGGTGACATTTACTGCGGGAAGGGCAAAGCCTTTTTCCTTGGCATAATTAAAGATCTTTTGAACTTCATCACCTGTAGCAACACCCGGTTTTATAGTATGTGACATTATATTTTGTTTGATTTGTTAGTATGATTACTGGCGCAAAAGTAATAAAATAATTAGGTCTAAAAGGGATAATTGATCCCTATTTGTATGACTGCATTGCCGAAATTGTAGTCTCTAAACCATCTTTTTGAAGCTACTTCCGCAGGATTATAAGTTTTAAATCCGGCATCTACCCTAAATACAAAATAGGTAAAATCATAGCGCAAACCGAAACCGGTTCCCAGGGCAATATCGCCTAAAGAACTAAAACCACTAAAGGTTTTTGCCGGGTCGTCTACATTATCCCATACATTCCAAATATTTCCTGCATCTGCAAATAAGGCTCCTTTTATATTGCCTACAATAGGAAAGCGGTATTCAAGATTAAAAGCGAGTTTTAAGTTGGCCTCATTAAAATCATTTATGTCACTAGAACTACCTGGACCTAACGAGTAAGGAAACCAGGCTCTGTTATCATTAGACCCTCCTGCAAAATAACTACGTACAAAGGGAACACTTTGTGAGTTTCCATAAGGGGCCGCTACTCCAATAAAACTGTGAAAAGCTAACACATTAGACCTTCTCAGATCCCAGTATTTTATAAAATCGAACTCCGTTTTTACATATTGGGAATAGGGTACTCCAAAGACCAATAAGTTGTTGTTATCGTTTTCGTTGAATGGAATTATATAGGACAAGGCCGAAAGAAGATTTCCTGCACTTTCTAACTTAAAACGGAACTGGTAGAAACTATTATCATTAATGCCAAGTCTGTTATTTTTAGTAAAAGTATAATTACTGGAAAAGATCAAATTATTTTCGGTTAGTCGTGCGCGCCGTTCTTCAATTCTGCTAATATCAATGAAGTCGTCGGAACTGGAGGTAATACTTCCATCTAAAATTGCCTGCGTAAACCCGGTAGTACCATCAGGAATTATTAGTCGAGGGTCATCTGGGTCATCTGTTGCCTCATAAAGACTAGATAAGTTTGGATCATTCTCATAGATATCCGCACTGGCAATATCATCTAATTGCTTATAACTACTACCATATACATTGAAAAAACGATCAGGATTTACATTTCTTACATATAGTATATTTAATAGTTCAATAGAGTTCTTTCTGTGACTATCAGGAACCCAATTGTATCCCAGAATGGTATTTAATGTTTGTTTGTCCAGACCAATGTTCTTTTGAAAACTGGTTCCCGCAGAGATACTTGATTTAGGCAGCATATAATAGGGAACAAGCTTTTTGGTGTTAAACAATGGAAACCATAAGCGGGGAAAAGTGAGACTAATATCGGCTCCAATCTCTGAGAAAAAATCTTCCGGCAGGGAGGTGTCACTTAACAAACCAAAGGTTCCCCGTGCAGACAGGCTTAGGGTTTCTGCTCCTCCAAAAACATTTCTGGTAACCAAGGAACTGCTAAAGCCAATTCCAAGTCGTTGAATGTTAGAATGTGTAACATCGAGGTTTAGACCAAGAGAATATTTTGGTCTGGCTGTGAGATAAATATTAGAGATCAGTTTAGTTTGAGTGCTGTCTTCAATGATCTGGATATTGGGATATTTAAAGGTATTCAGGTTTGTGATTTGACGGTAAGTACGAAGTCTGTCCAGATCGCGATATACACTATCCTTCTCAAGGAAGATAGCATCCGTCAGGGCTCTGGGTTTGTAACGCAGCCTATCCTTAAAGTATATGGTGTAATTTTCAAATTCCCGAGATTGGAGTTCCCCATCCTCATCCCCAAAATTATAGTCGGCATATACATTGATCTTTTCAAAGGAAAATACCTTGTACTCTGAAGTTGTTACGGCGCTATCCCCACGTTTACGCAAATTTTCAATATTGAGCTCAACTTTCATCCTCTGATCATCTCCCAATTCTGTTGTATCGCGAAGAATATCATAAGTAATTGAGCTCTCCTGAAAATTATAGACTCCGGTATTCCTAAAAAGCTCTGTTAATCGTTGTCTTTCATTGTTGAAGTCGGCCAGATCAAATTGTTTGTTTTCCTTAATAAATGATGATTTCTTGTTTAAGGTGTAGATAGAGTCTATTGCGGGAGATGCTATGTTTTTTGATAAGGAATCTATGATATATGGTTTTCCCAGGGTAATCATATAATCAATGGCTGCCCGTTGACTTCTTTTTTCCTCAACAATCTCAAAAGTGGTAGTATTATTAAAATAGCCTTTACTACCGTAGTAGGCACTTAATCTCTGTAGTGATTTTCTGGTTCTGAAAGTGTCTATGACTACCGGAGCCTCACCTATCTTCTTGAGCCATTCACTATAGCCCTTAACCATAAAGGATTCGCCCAGGGCTTCCACTTGTTTTTGGGATAAGAAAGAAGCCAGGCGCTCTTCTCTCTTTGGTTTTCTTTGTAACCAGGCCTGAAACAGAGAATCAGGGTCTTTTTTGGCAAGGTTGTATAAATTTAATCGCAAGGGATAACCAAGGACACGAGTATTAGGTTCCTGGACAATAAGACTCTTAATATCTTCATCTAATACTTTTTCCCCATCCGTATGAATGCTATTTTTTGTGAGGAGTAATTCACCTTCTTCCACTCTTTTTAAGGCATTGCACGAACTAAGCAAGGCGATAACCAAGAAGATACCTATTTTAGCAGTGTAGCCTTTAAGATGCAAGGGGGTATTCATAAGAATCAAAAATACATTATTTGGATGGTTGTAAAAAGTCAAATAAAGTTTATAAAAAGCTTACAACAAAAAAAATACCGGATCTTAAACGGCCTGTTTGTGGTTGAGGGGGTGAAGATGGTAAATGAGTTACTGCAGACAAAACTAAAGCTCCATGGTCTTTATACTACAAACCCAGAACTCCTTCCATCCAAAGCCTTTGCATTTGAGAAGATCAGTGAAGCAGAGTTGCATAAAATAAGTGGTTTAAAATCTCCAAATAAGGTAGTTGCTATCTTTAATATCCCCAATACAGCTCCCCTTAGCTTTAATGATTGGATCCTTGTATTAGATGGAATAAAAGATCCCGGGAATTTAGGGACCATTATCAGGTTGTGCGACTGGTTTGGAATA
>CBDUON010000194.1:0-3885 GCA_965368835.1 uncultured Eudoraea sp.
TCCCTCAACGCTCCGCGTTGAAAACCAAAAAAAGGAAGCCTTCGCTTTGCTTCAAAAAAGAAGCGAGCTTCTTTTTTGAAACTCGCTCGTCTTCTACTCTTTTTTTGGTTTATTCGTGACCGCGGAGGGATTCGAACCCCCAACCCTCAGAGCCGAAATCTGATATTCTATCCAGTTGAACTACGCAGCCATGTTGTATTCGCTTTCTTAGCGAGCGCAATTTACGCAAAAAGAACTTTCTGGTGCCAATAAAATACGCTCAAAAGGAATACTATTGCCGCATTTGGTGCACTTCCCAAAGTCATCTGTGCCTATTTTGGATAAATTCCGTTTCAACCCTTTCAGCTGCTCTTCTGATTTGCGTAAAGCAGCTTCCATAACCCCTTTATTATTAATGGCATCCATCCTCGAAACCCGTCCTATAGCATTATCTGGAGCTACAGGACCAGAAAGACTTTTATACTGAGCAATTCGTTTTTCTGTTCGTAGAATAGAGGTTTCTAATAAGGTCTTGAGTTCAGAAGTTTTCATTAGCCGCTTGCTAACTAAGGTGCTTGCGCACAATATTCGATATGGTCTTTCCATCTGCCTGACCTGCCAGCTCTTTGCTAACTAGGCCCATCACCTTCCCCATATCCTTCATCCCATTAGCTCCTACTTTGCTGATCGTTGCCAGCACTACTTTTTCAACAGCTTCTTCACTGAGCTGTTCTGGTAAGAATTTTTCAATTATTGCAATCTGTGATAGTTCTGTTGCAGCCAGATCTTGCCTGCCCTGATCAAGATAGATGGCAGCGCTGTCCTTTCGCTGCTTTACTAATCGCTGTACCATTTTCACCTCGTCCTCCTCAGATAAAGTGGTACCTCCCCCTTTATCGGTTTGCGCCAATAACAGCGCTGATTTTATTGCACGCAGCGATTCTAGTGCCACGGCATCCTTCGCCTTCATAGCAGATTTCATTTCTTGCATTACCTTTTCCTGTAAGCTCATAGCTTCTAATTTTAACCATACGAAGATAAAAAAATAAACCCGAAATGATGGGGATCATACCGGGTTCTGGCTTGGTTAAAATAAGTATAGAAAAACTAACTAATCTACATTATCATGTAAAAAGGAATTGTTAGAACGCAATTGTATATCATCATTACTATCTTCCCCTAAAGATGTTCTGGACACCTTCCCATCCTTTGGGTTCTCATTCAGATTAACACCCTGGCGCTTGTAGGCCGGCTCTTTCTCTATTTCCTCGATATGACTGATACTATTCTGGAATTTGTAATTAAAATCTTTTAATTTTCGCCTTCTTTCATCAGCTCTTGCCTTTAGTAATTCTTCTATGGGTGAGCTCATAGGATCTACTTCCCCCTGCTCCCTACTTCCACTTGCTTGTTCAAAGGCACTTACCGTTTTCTGCTCAAAAACAAGCTCCTCTTCCACAATCTTTGGATCATAATCTTCCGCTTTGGAACGGGCACCAGTTAATTGCGACTCTAGTTCCATATAGTCGTCTAAACTGTAACGGGTTTCACCTTCTTTGCTGTATTCCAATACAGGGATCACTTCTATATGTTCGTTGACATCCATGTCGTTGATCTCCTCATCCAAGCTAAATGTAATGACGTGTTCTTTCTCATCTTCCTCATCCTCCACTTTGTTATTATCAACAATTGGCAGATCAAAACTAAATGCGATTTGCTCTTTTTTGTCATCCGCAGCTTTTACGGTTACAGGATCTACTACTTCAATATCGAAAAGGGCATCTTTGGAATCAACGATCACAAAATCATTCTCATTTATCTCAGTAGCCACTACCTCATCATAGAATACGTTAAAATTTCGAATGAAATTTGTAGTAGGGATCAGATCCATTTCTTCGTCTATCTCCAAAGTGTGTTTTACAATTGGCTCAATGTCTTCCTCTTCTTCGTCTAACTCATGCACTACTACAGGAGCTTCCGTTAAGTTGTGTACAGCTTTTTGGTCATCCTCAAGGGTATGAATGATCTTCTTAGACTCCGTATTGACGATCTCATCTTGCTGATCTACATTAAATCCCGTTGCAATCACAGTAACGGCAATAGCATCGCCGAGGGTCTCATCTTCGCCAACTCCCATTATGATATTGGCTCCATGACCGGCTTCAATTTGAATATGATCATTGATCTCTCCTATCTCATCTATTGTGATCTCTTTAGAACCAGAAACGATCAGTAACAATACATTCTTTGCACCAGTGATCTTGTTATCATTTAATAAAGGAGAATCGAGCGCAGTCATAATTGCTTCCGTGGCCCTTGAAGTACCAGAGGCCATGGAAGATCCCATAATGGCAGTACCACTATTTGAAAGAACCGTCTTGGCATCTCGTAAATCTATATTTTGTGTGTAGTGATGCGTAATTACTTCTGCTATTCCCCTGGCAGCAGTAGCCAGCACTTCATCTGCTTTAGAGAATCCGGCTTTGAAGCCTAAATTACCGTAAACCTCTCTAAGCTTGTTATTATTAATAATGATCAGGGAATCTACATGATCTCGTAATCGCTCAATACCTTTTTGTGCCTGCTGGCATCTCATTTTACCTTCAAACTGAAAAGGCATGGTTATAATTCCTACAGTAAGAATGTCCATTTCCTTAGCCAGTTTAGCAATGACAGGAGCTGCACCAGTACCGGTACCTCCGCCCATTCCGGCTGTGATAAAGACCATTTTTGTAGTTGTGTCGAGCATGGTTTTAATATCTTCCATACTCTCTATAGCTGCCTGCTCCCCTACTTCGGGATTTGCACCGGCACCTAAGCCTTCCGTAAGGGAAACTCCTAGTTGAATTTTATTAGGTACTGCACTATTTTGAAGTGCCTGGGAATCTGTATTGCAGATTACAAAATCTACTCCGTTTATTCCCGCCTGGAACATATAATTAATGGCATTGCTACCACCGCCTCCAACGCCGATCACTTTTATTACATTACTTTGATTCTTGGGGAGGTCAAAGGAAATACTTTCAAATTCGGTGTTCTTGCTCATGTTGTTCTTGTTACTTGTTAATGTGCTATACTTTGTATTTATTCTGCGTTGTCTAAGAAATCCTTGAGTTTTTCTGACCATCGGTCAAAAACTGATTTGCGTTCTCTTTTTGAAGCGGCGGTCGTATTCATGTTTTCATGACCCTCCAGAACCATTTCCCGCTCTTTTTCTTCTTCCAGCGTCTTTAATCTGCGTTTGTCCTTATTTTCTACTGCATTCATTAAAAGTCCAACCGCAGTGGCATAAAGCGGACTTGCTATTTCCGCATCAGAGTCTCCTGCCAAATGTTCGTTGGGATAACCTATCCTGGTATCCATTCCGGTAATGTATTCTACTAATTGTTTCAGATGTTTTAATTGGCTACCACCACCCGTAAGGACAATTCCGGCGATAAGCATTTTCTTTTGATCATCGTGTCCGTAGTTCTTGATCTCCACATAGACCTGCTCCACAATTTCCACAACACGAGCGTGAATGATCTTGGAAAGATTCTTTAAGGTGATCTCCTTTGGCTCCCTTCCTCTAAGTCCGGGAATGGATACGATTTCATTATCCTTATTCTCACCGGGCCATGCCGAACCGAATTTTATCTTTAATAATTCCGCCTGCTTTTCAATTATAGAGCACCCTTCCTTAATGTCTTCAGTAATAACATTTCCGCCAAAAGGAATCACGGCGGTATGCCTAATTATTCCATCCTTAAATATGGCGAGGTCCGTGGTACCTCCACCTATATCTATTAAGGCAACACCGGCTTCTTTCTCTTCCTGACTCAATACAGCTTCAGAGGAGGCAAGGGGCTCAAGTGTTATATTGTAAAGGTCCAGGCCGGCACTTTTTATACATCGGCCTATATTTTT
>CBDUON010000195.1:0-3883 GCA_965368835.1 uncultured Eudoraea sp.
TATTGATAAGGATGTCTATTTTTCCATATCTCTTGTGTATGGTGCTAAAAAGACCCTCAATAGCCTTCTTATCCGTAACTGAAACCGAATGAAATTCGGCCTTACCTCCTTTGGCCTTGATCCCATCCGATACTTGCTGCCCCTGTGGCAGCAGATCCAGGATAATGACCGTGGCATCTTCTTTTGCAAAAAGTTCAGAAATGGCCTGCCCTATTCCTCTTGCACCACCAGTAACAATGGCTATTTTGTCTTTAAGTCTCATAGATCATATTTTTTAATTCACATCTTTACCACTAATTTGCCCTTTACTTTGCGGTCCAGCATTTCCTGTAAGGCCTTTGCTGTCTCTTCTAATTCATATATTTTATGGATATGAGGTCTAAGTTTGCCCTCGCCAAACCAACTCATTAGGGTCATGGCATTCTGCATATTGGCTTTTGGATTCTTCATAGCAAAAGTGCCCCAAAAAACACCCACCAAAGAAGCTCCTTTTAATAGCGGGAGATTCATAGGGATCTTTGGAATGTTTCCCGCTGCAAATCCGACCACCAGATATCTTCCTTCCCAGGCCATTCCCCTAAACGCTGCCTCGGTATAATCACCCCCTACCGGATCGTAAATAACATCTACGCCTTTTCCTTTGGTGAGCTCTTTGATGGCCGACTTTAGATCTGTTTCACTATAATTAATGGTCTGGTCTGCACCGTATTCCTTACACAGTGCTAATTTGTCATCGGTAGAAGCGGCTGCAATTACCCTGGCTCCCATCAACTTGCCTAATTCAAGCGCGGCAAGGCCAACTCCTCCCGAGGCCCCAAGCACCAGTAAGGTCTCCCCTTCCTGAAGTTGAGCCCGATCTTTAAGTGCATGATAGGAAGTTCCATAGGCGATCATAAAGGAGGCCGCTATGGGAAAATCCATGTTCTCTGGTTTTTTAAAACAGGCGTTTGCCTGTACCACTACTTCTTCTGCCAGCGCACCAAAGGTCACAAAGCCGAAAACAGCATCCCCAATGGCAAGGTGTTTCACCCCTTCACCTACGCTCTTTACTATTCCGGCAAAATCACTTCCCGGAGTAAAAGGCAGCTCCGGTTTAAACTGGTATAGCCCCTGGATAATTAGAGTATCCGGATAATTAATGCCGCAGGCTTTTACCTGCACTACCACTTCATTTGCGTTAGGCTGCAGCCCGTCAATTTCTTCCAATACCAAAGTAGAGGGTGGTCCGTAAGCATTACAGCGTATAGCTTTCATCGCTTTCTACTTTTCAATTACTTTTAAGACCAATTTCCCCAGTTTGTCGCCTGAGAACAATCGCTTAAATGTTTCAGGGAAGTTTTCAATTCCCTCATAAATATCCTCACGAGCCTTTATTTTTCCCTCTGCCATCCATCCCCCAAGAATTTTGGCACCCTCGGCATAGCGAGGCGCATAGTCAAACACAACCATACCCTGCATGGTGGCCCTGTTGACTAATAGCGATAAATAATTGCTTGGGCCCTTTACTGCCAGTTTATTATTGTACTGAGAAATGGCACCACAGATCACTATCCTTGCGTGCATACGCAATCTGCTTAAGGCTATATCTAAAATGTCGCCTCCCACATTGTCAAAATACACATCGATCCCTTTTGGGCATTCTTCTTTTAATCTGGTGGCTACATTTTCATTTTTATAGTCGATACAGGCATCAAATCCCAATTCATCAACTACATAACTGCATTTATCCGCACCTCCTGCGATCCCAACTACCCTGCACCCTTTGATCTTCGCTACCTGCCCAACAATGCTGCCAACGGCGCCTGCTGCACCGGAAACAAGGACCACATCACCTTCTTTTATCTTACCCACTTCGGTAATTCCAAAATAGGCTGTCATTCCGGTCATTCCCAACGCGCCGATATAGGTTGGCAAGGGAGCAATTCTTGGATCCACCTTATAAAATCCTTGCCCATCTGTCGCACAATATTGCTGTACCCCTCCGGTACCTGCAACATAGTCGCCCACCTTAAATTTTGAATTTTTAGAAGCGATTACTTCTCCGACAGAACCAGCCCGCATCACCGACCCAATTGCCATTGGTTCTATATAGGACTTGCCCTGATTCATCCAGCCGCGCATGGCCGGGTCCAGGGACACATAATGTTGTTTTATCAAGATCTGACCTTCCTTAATTTCGGGAATGGGATTGGTTTCTAGGGACCAGGTAGAAGCATCTGCTTCTCCAACGGGTCTTTTTACAAATAAGAGTTGTTTGTTCATTGTCATTTATTTTTTCTTTTTATTGGAAAAACTTGCTACATAGGCCATCATCTTTGCCCTAATTTCGGGCTTCCACCATAAGGTGGCCGCTTCTTTCAGGGAATTTTCCGGATCCGGATCGAGTTTATCCAACCAATGTTTTCTGAGTTTCTTTTTAGTGTTGATCCAAATTTCAGGATCTGCCTTTAAATACTGTTGCATCTTATTTTCCGCGTGCTCCAGGACCTCATCCAATGGAAGCAGGGCGTCTACCAAACCTGCTGCTTTGGCCTCAACCCCTGAAAGTAACTTGCCTTCCAGAACATATCTGTTCGCCAGGCCCTGCCCCATCCAGAAGGCATATCCCTCCGTTAGGTTTTGAGATATTTGGATGTTAACAGCCACCTCGTTAAGTCCTATCACATATTTGTCCCCGTCTGCCATAAATCTGTTATCACTGGCAACCGCAAGGACACACCCCCCGGCAGGAGAATGACCCGTAATTGCGCTTATAAATGGTTTTGTAAATCGTACCAGTTCCAGATACAATGATCCAAAAGCACCAAAAAATTCACTAATCTGCTTTTCGTTATAACCAATAAGTTCAATAAGATCTAATCCTGCGGAAAAATAGTGTGGTTGCCCGGTTAAGATCACACCTTTTACGGTATCATCATTTTCAATTTCATTAAAGACCTGCCTCAGTTCCTGCACCATTTCGTAATTAATGGCATTCACCTTCCCCCTGTTCATTTGAACAATGGTATAGCCTTCTTTCTTTATGCGTTGTAGCGTATTCATGGGTTGTGTTGACTTTAAATTAATGAAGGGATGTTCCCCCGTCTATGGTTATGGTCTGCCCTGTGATGTATTTTGAATTATTTGAAGCAAGCCATGCAACAGTCTCAGCTACTTCGCTGGCTTCTCCAAATCTGCCCATTGGGATCAACTGTTTTAATTTTTGTTCCATATCCGGCCTGCTTGCTAATAACTGATCCAATAGTGACGAATGGGTATATCCCGGGCAAACGGCGTTGATCCTGATATTTTTGTGGCCGTATTCCAAAGCTGCCGATTTTGTCATTCCCACCACTGCAAATTTACTGGCACTGTAGGAAAGATTATTACCTGAAGGTTTTAGGCCCGCCAAAGAAGCAATATTTACAATATTACCATGTCCCTGCACTATCATCTGTTTCAACGCCACTTTCATACAATAAAATACCCCCGTCTGGTTTACAGCAATGACATTATGCCAATCATCCAGGGTATGCTCCGCGGTTTTATTCTGATTCTTGCCCCCTATGCCTGCATTGTTTACCAATACGTCTATTCTACCATGGTCCTTTACCACGCGGCTTAGTAAGGTTTCTACCTCTTCGTATTTGGTAACATCTACTTTATATGCCGTTGCCACACCTCCCAATTTCTTTATTTTACCAACTACTTCTTCGGCATTTTTTAGGTTAATATCTGCCGCAATGACCCTGGCCCCCAGAAAAGCCATTAGTGCAGCAGATGCAGCTCCTATGCCGCTTCCTGCACCTGTTACAACTATTACTTTTTTCTCCAATTCCATCTTTCTACCAGCTTAATACAAATTGTCTATTTGATTCTTTTGAATGGCCTGCCAGGCCGTATT
>CBDUON010000196.1:0-3853 GCA_965368835.1 uncultured Eudoraea sp.
ACTTAAATGAGGGAAAACTTTTGATTCAGTGTTCGTTGTTAGATGGTAATATGAACAAGACACTTATATCTTTTGATCCGGTTGAATGTGATACAGACTCGCCATTAACATGTATTGAGGAACTAAAACAACGAATTTTAGGATATCTGTCTAAGGGGAAGCCTGGAACCGATTATGAAGAGACACCCCCCAAATATGAGGCTTTTAAGATTGTTTTAGAGGCCTTGGACAATTACGAAAATTCAGATCCGGAATTCTTAAAAGCAATGAATGATGCCATTGCCATAGACAGTAATTATTTTGAACCAAAACTACATCGCGTTACCTATTATTATAATGAGGATCAATACGCCATTACAGATTCTCTTGTGACTGTATGGTCCCGTGAACCTAAGACCGGCGAGCGACAGGTGAACCTTGTTAGAATGTGGGAGGCTTTGCTCAATGGTGATAATCAAAAAGCGTTCAATTATTTTCGTAAAGAATACAATTATCAACCAGATGATTTAAATAATAATATGAGTGCGATGGTCCTGGCTTTGCAATTTGTAAACAGACCAGAGGCTGTAGATTCAATCTATAACCAGCAACTTTATATGGAAAGGGTAGATCTGAATAATTGTCAGGAATGTGAATATCGTTATTATATAAAAGGGTTGGCAGATATAGAACTCGGAAATCCGCAATTACCCATTAAAATGTTTAAAGAATATGGTACTACGAAGGGATTTGAGTGGGTGAAAGAAGTTTTGATCAATGCCTATGTAGTAACGGGAAATGAGGAAGCGGTAGCCGAAATTATGGATGCCTACAGGCTTATGAGCGACATAAACTTGTGGCGGGAAAAAACACTGGTCACGGCAAAGGAGTTTTTAAGGGTGGGCGACAAAGATAATGCCGATAAATATTTCAGTGAATTATTTAATTCATTTGAGGATCAAACCACTGCATTGACTTATGAAGAAAGAGAACTAATGGCATATGCGTATTTCTATAAAACAGATTATGAAAAATCGGAGAAATTGCTGAGACCTCTTTTAAAAGAAGATCCTGAAAGTATCCAAAATAAGAATTACCTGGCCATGTCACTCTTTAAGATCGGCAAAGAAAAAGAAGCAAATTCACTCATTAATAGCCTCGATATGCTTCGGGGTTCTTACCAATATGGTGCTATTGATTATGCAAAAGCGAGGTATTATGCTATATCGGGAGCTGAGGATGAAATGATTCAGCATCTGATAAGAGCTGTTTCTGCAGGGAAAAGATTCACTTCCTATAGCTTCCAACACGATATATTGATGAAACCCTATACCCAATCGGCCTCATTTAAGGAAGTGATGAATTTTTGGCATTGATAGTTTAGTTCTTTTTTACAAACACGCTGATTTTAAAGGTGTCCGGGAAGAGCTACATTCCAAAAAATTCTAAAGAAATTTCAACGGTTAAAACTTTTACTTATGTGACATAAGTCACATTCTGTGGAGCACCTTATTCGTACTTTTACCCTAGAATTTAAAGAGTTTTATAAAGCGTATTAATAGTGATTTCAAATCCCGTTACGCTTTTCAAAAGCCATTTAAATTAATTCAATTCAACGCCATAAAAGACAAAAAAATGAAAAACTTAGTAATTCTTGGTGCAGGGACAGCCGGAACCATGATGGCCAACCACCTTACCTCCAAATTGCGTAAGGAAGATTGGCAGGTCACCATTGTTGATCAATATGCAACACATTATTATCAACCCGGGTATTTATTTCTTCCCTTTGATATTTACAAACCAAAGCAAATAAAGAAGAAGGGCGCAAAATTTATTCCAAAAAAAGCCAACTACATCCAGGAAAAAATAGAACAGATCATTCCTGAGAAAAATATAGTTATGCTTGAGAAAGGGAAAGAATTGCCCTATGATGTATTAATTGTGGCCACTGGTACTAAAACAGCACCTGGTGAGGTAGAAGGCATGCTGGGACCTAATTGGTACAAGAATATTTTCGATTTCTACACCTTTGAAGGTGCAAAAGCATTACGAGACAAATTGAGAGTATGGAAAGGTGGCAAACTGGTCATTCATATTACCGAAATGCCTATCAAATGTCCTGTAGCTCCATTAGAATTTGCCTTTTTGGCCGATGCTTTCTTCAAGGATAAAAAAATGCGGGACAAAGTAGATATTACCTATGTTACTCCCTTAGGAGGTGCATTTACCACTACTGAAGCTACCAAAGTATTACAATACCTGTTGGATGAGAAGAAGATCAAAGTGGTAAGCGACTTTAATATTGAACGTGTAGATCAGGAAAACAACAAGATCATTGACTATGCGGAGACTGAAGTGCCTTATGATCTGTTGGTGACAATACCGACCAATATGGGAGATGAGGTGATTGCTCGTTCAGGTCTGGGAGACGACTTAAATTATATACCTACAAATAAAGGGACCTTACAGACCCTTGCACACGAGAATATATTTGCCTTAGGAGATGCCACTAACGTTCCTGCTTCCAAAGCCGGATCTGTGGCGCATTTTGAAGCAGAGATCTTAACGGAGAACATCTTGCGATACATTCATGGAGAACCATTGAAAGATGAGTTTGACGGCCACTCTAACTGTTTCATAGAAACTGGTGGCGGAAAAGCCCTTTTGATCGACTTTAACTATACTCATGAACCAGTGGAAGGATCATTTCCTTTCCCAGGGGTAGGTCCATTGAAATTACTTAAGGAAAGCAGAATGAACCATATGGGTAAACTGGCTTTTAGATGGGTTTATTGGAACATGTTACTCAAGGGAGTGCCAATTCCGTTTGTCCCCTCAAAAATGTCAGAGAAAGGCAAACAATTTGCAAACGCAGAATAAACATTAAAAATTCAACATAAAAAATCAATAAAAATGGAAACAACAATTGCAGGTAGAGAAATTCATGTAAATGAAGAGGGATATTTAACCGATTTCAGTCAATGGGATAAGGAGATAGGAGAACAACTGGCTAAAAAGGAAGGAATTAGCCTTACTCCAAAGCATTGGGAAGTTATAACCTATTTACAGGATAAATTTAAGAATGACGAACCATTGTCTATTCGGGGTATTAAAAATAGTGGAGTGATCAATATCAAGGAATTTTACAGCTTATTTCCCGGAGGACCCTTGAAAAAATCAACGCTTATTGCCGGGATTCCTAAACCAAAAAGCTGTATTTAAATTAAAACTAAGATCATGAGCAATACAACAGTAAAAAAAATGCTTTTTATTCTCTCCAAAGCTACACTGGAAAATGTGTATGCGGCCTTTGTGATGGCCAATGGAGCGAGAATGGAAGGAATTGAATCCGAAATATTTTTCACTTTCTTTGGCCTGGAAGCGGTCCAAAAGAAGAAGCTGGAGCACTTGCATGTTGCTACCGTAGGAAATCCGGCCATGCATATGCCAACCATGCTTGGTGGACTACCAGGGGTGGAAGCATTTGCTAGTAAAATGATGAAAAAGGAAATGGAAAAACTGGATATGCCTCCTGTAGGAGAGTTCCTGGAGATCCTATCCGATTCTGGCTGCAAGCTTTGGGCTTGTAAATTGGCCATGGATATGTTCCATCTGGAGAAAGAGGACCTTATTGATGAGATTGAAGATATCATCACCATTGGTCAGTTCTATGATAGGGCAAATACAGATAACACCCATATTGTCTTTGTCTAAACATATTTGCTGTTGAGAACAAAAGGCATTAATGAAAAGAAAACCCAACGTCATTACGTTGGGTTTTTTAATTTTCTAGCCTGATTTAACTCTTGTGGCTTTTTAAGTTTTAGATATCTTAAATTGCTCTGTACCTGATTTATATAGATAAGATCATACC
>CBDUON010000197.1:0-3846 GCA_965368835.1 uncultured Eudoraea sp.
TACGTATGTTGGAGTAGTGTGTTTTAAAAAGTCTATTTGACATAATATAAATTATGATTCATTTATAAGGAATTCCCGTAATAGCGCATGTATGCGATATTTGACATAATTGAGTTATATGACTTTAGTTATATAACGTCCCAATTATGTTCAAGGGAATTACGCCCTGCATATCAATCAGAGATTCCTATTTATATACCAGCCGCATCAGCTCGCCGAAAAAAATTCTCACCCACAGGGTGATCATTTTTTATCGCGTATGTCAAAGCCGTTTTATTGGATTGCGTATTCCTTTTCCAACATCCCAATTCAAATATAATTCTTGCTATCACAATAACGTCCCAATTATGTACAAGGGAATTACGCCCTGCATATCAATCAATGGTTTCTATTTATATACCAGCCGCATTAGCTCACCAATAATTCCAAACATCCACAGGATCTCTGCCATTTTCTAACTATGTCAGAGCAATTCTCAATAGATCATCATACTACTCCGGATTCAATTCATCCACATGCAGCATATAGGTGGCGATGGTTCTTAATTCTTCCTCGGAGATGTTCTTTAAGAACCCATCAATATTAGCCTGCATAATTGCTACCTGGGACGCCGTGGTGTCTACTATGGGGTTAGCCTCCCCCTTTAAGAAGGCTACGATATCTCCATTTTTCTCTTTGTACACCTTCATAATCTCTTTTACGGAAGGGCCTATTTTTGTGCTATTCACATCATGGCAGGTAATACATGTCTTTTCTGAAAACAAGCGGTTCCCAAGAAAGATCTGAGAGTCCATGCTCAATTCGCCACGCACAGGCACTGCATTTTCTTTAACTTCAATAGATTTCTTCTCCATATTACAGCCCACTACTAAGAGAACTAGCATATAAAATAAAATACCGCGCATGGTTTTGACATTTAGGTATTGGTAAATTAAATATAGTGAAAAGATATATTGGTATAAGCCATTCCACACACCTGCCTGATAAACAGATAATTAAATCAAAACCATAATTTCCTTGTGTAATAAATCCCCATAATTTTTAATAAAAACTTAAAAACTTTATGGTTGACATGTTAATTTTTTTAACATATTCCTTCTATATTAGGGCAACTTAAAAATCCTAAATAATATGAAAAAATCATTTCTAAATCGCATGGCCCTTCTGGCTGCTGCGGGTGTATTTCTTGTGTCCTGTTCAGATGACACTCAAACTTTTGAAGACGCTTTGGATCTTCAAAATTCTTTAACGAGCGAATCTGAAGCGGTACAATTTAATCAGGGGAGTTATGAGCTGGAAGGCTCTTATATTGTGGTATTTAACAGAAAGGAAACCGGAGATGTCGGTGCAAAATTTGGGAAGGACTATCCCGCTGCCAAGAATGCAGTTAAAGCCCTGGCTACCGAAATTTTAGGCAGCCATCAAATGAAGGGAGAAATTATAACGAATGTATATAGCAAGACGCTAACAGGCGTTTCGGCCAGCATAACTGCCGAACAGGCAGATGCCCTTCGCGGGGATAGTCGTATTGCCTATATAGAAAAAGACCAGATGTTTACCCTTGCTCCTCCTCCGGGCAAAGGTCCGGGTGGTGGTGGCGGCGGTTCCGCAGCACAGGAAACTCCCTGGGGCATAAGTCGAGTTAATGGCGGGGCCAACTACACCGGAAATGGGGTAGCCTGGATCATCGATAGCGGAATAGATGCTGGCCACGAAGACCTTAACGTAGATGTGAGCCGTGGCTTTAATGCTTTTACCAAGGGCAAAGATTCAGATCTGTCTAAGGATGGAAACGGGCACGGGACACATGTTGCAGGAACAGTAGCTGCGAAGGACAACACTGTAGGTGTCATAGGTGTTGCTGCCGGAGCCACGGTAATCCCCGTAAAAGTGCTGGACAGCCGCGGGAGCGGATCGTATTCCGGAGTTATTGCCGGGATAGACCATGTTGCGGCCAATGGCTCTAACAATGATGTGGCCAATATGAGTTTAGGCGGTGGCTTTTCACAGGCCGTTAATGATGCGGTGGAAGCTGCAGCAGGCACAGGTGTTAAATTTGCCCTGGCAGCCGGGAACGAAAGTACCAGTGCTACTACCAAATCACCTGCTTCTGCAAATGGCAACAATATATACACCATCTCTGCCATGTCTCAAGGGGACAATTGGGCTTCTTTCTCTAATTATGGCAATCCTCCGGTGGATTTTTGTGAGCCTGGGGTATCAATTAAATCTACCTGGAAAGGCGGAGGATACAATACCATCAGCGGTACTTCCATGGCGTCTCCACATGCCTGTGGTTTGTTGCTTTTAGGCAACATATCTGGCGATGGTACTGTTAATGGGGATCCTGATGGCAATGCCGATACCATTGGGGTAAATTAATATCGTCTAGTATCATTGTAAAATATCAAAGGGGGCTTCTGGCCCCTTTTTTTATGGTGTCACTTCAAAATAATTGGGCCACATACCGGAAAGGTCATATTTTCTCTTGGGAAGACTACATCTGCCCTGCCATTATATCCGTCGTATCGCCTAATATCATTCTTTGAATTCATGACCTTTTGTATGAGGTTTTAAGAAGTGCCATCGCTATATTTGTAGTACCTTTATTCTTTCTTAAAACAGTACTTACAAATGAAACAGTTTATCATATTTTTTGGGATCATATTACTATTAATTGGGTGTTCCAGCTCACAGGTTTTAAGTGATATTGATAAGGAAGCGAATTTCGATAGTTATAAAACTTATGCCTGGTCCCCTACTGAACAGCCTATTAATGAAGCATATCCCCAATATGATAATTCGCTGAACCGCAAAAGATGGAAAAACGCGATTAATGCCGCTATGCAGCGCGAAGGATTTGTTTTAGCAGATGATAATGCGGATGTCCAAATAGATTTTCATATTCAGTTTGAAGCGAATGCCGTTCCAAATCCAACCTATCATGATGATGAGTTGAATTATTATACACCCCTTGAGTCTCCTTCCGTGTATCGATATAATGAAGGGAGCGTAACCATCCATATGGTAGACCTTGAGAAGAAACAAATTGTTTGGCAGGGAGTTTCATCCCGTATTTTAGACCTTAGCCTACTGGAACAGGCTGATGAGAACATTCAGAAAGCCGTGGACAGGATTTTTAAAAAATTCCATTCGCAAATCGCTAAATAAAAAGGTAGATCCCCAGCTGCTATAAAGATTAAAATCTTTCTTGGGATACATACATCCCTTGGCACTTACTACTACCCTTCCAATAACACTAAAGCGTTTTTAATTCCGAAAAGCTACCCTTGCTGGTATCCTAAACTAGAAAATTGGACGATCGGTTTAAAAGTAATCCTATAACATTACGTATATTGTCCTTGTATTACACAACTACAACTAAATTTATTAAGGAACGCAAAACAATGAAAAAAATAGGTCTACTACTGCTGGTTTTTATGGGAATACTTTCCTGTGCAGAAGAAGGAAAAATGAGTTCGCTAGATCAGGTACTTTGGAAAAACAGGGCAGCCTCTATAAGTCCTCAGGATTCGCTGGAGATGGGCGAAACTTATCTATCTATCTATTCACAGATCTATAGTATCAATGAACGGAAAAGGCACAATCTTACGGCCATGGCAAGTTTGCGCAACACCAGTTCCTCAGATACCATTTTCCTCACCAAGGCTGTGTACTTTGACAGCCACGGGAAGGCCATTCGCACCTATTTTGACTATCCTATATATTTAGCACCTATGGAAACCGTTGAGATCATCATTGATGAAATAGATGTTGAAGGAGGCACCGGGTCTAATTTTATTTTTGACTGGGCAAAGTCAAGATCTACTACAGAACCCCTGTTTG
>CBDUON010000198.1:0-3821 GCA_965368835.1 uncultured Eudoraea sp.
TAGCATCGACCGACTTTACATATTGAGCAACACTTTGTTTGCTGTCCTTAATAAAGTCCTGGTTCACTAAGGTATTATCCTTAAAGAAACGTTTTAGTTTCCCTTGAGCGATCTTATCTAACATCGCTTCTGGTTTACCTTCTTGTCTTAACTGATCTTTAGCGATCTCTATCTCCTTATCAATGATCTCCTGATTAACACCAGTCTGATCTAAGGCAACAGGATTCATGGCAGCAGCCTGCATAGCAACATCTTTGGCGGCTTCATCTGCACCATCAACGACAGCTGATAATCCTACCAGAGTAGCAATCTTGTTTCCTGCGTGAATGTAAGAGCCTACAAAAGGTGCAGACAGTTTTCTAAATCCGCCTATCTCAATTTTTTCACCTATGATACCAGTTTGCTCCGTAAGTTTTTCCTGTACAGAAATACCATTGTAATTGGCGGCCAGGAATGAGTCCTTATCATTGCATTGAAGCGCTAGATCTGCCAATTCATTGGCAAGACTTACAAAGGTTTCGTTCTTAGCAACAAAATCTGTTTCACAATTCAGGGAGATGATCACCCCTTCAGTTTTACTTTCATTGACCTTTGCAATGGCAGCTCCTTCCGAAGAATCTCTATCTGCTCTTTTCGCAGCTACTTTCTGACCTTTTTTACGAAGGATCTCGATAGCTTTGTCAAAATCGCCTTCAGCTTCAACCAAAGCGTTTTTACAATCCATCATCCCTGCACCGGTAGTTTTTCTCAATGTATTAACATCGGCAGCGGTAATTTTTACCATGTCTATTATTTTTTTTGACACCAAAATTGGCATCTAGTTTTATATAGTTATTATTCTTATTCTACACCAGCTTTGGTGTTGTCTTGCCATTCCTTAAGCTCATCCCATTTTCCATCAGCAGCCATCTTTGCTTGTTTTGGCCATGAAGCAGGATTTTTTGAAGCATATCTGGAACCAGCCTCAGCAAGGATCGTTTTAAGATCTTCTTCCGATTTCCCAGCCAGGTCAGCAAAAGAATTGATGCCTGCACTTTGGAAAACCTCAGAGATCTTTGGTCCGATACCTTCTACTTTAGTTAGATCATCCGCAGCTTCTTTTTTAGCTTTTTTTGGAGCTTCTTTTTTTGCTGGTTTTTCAGCAACTACAGCGGCTTCTTTTTTAGCTTCTTTCTTTGCTGGTTCTTCAGCAGCAGCTACTTTTTCCTTTTTAGCAGCTTTTGGCTTTGTCCCTGCAACTTCATCTTTATCAACGGCCTCTACTACTTTCTTTTTAGGTCTTGGCGTTTTACCTTCTTCCCCTTCATTACCTGCCTGCTTTTCAGATTTGCGTTCCGCTAATCCTTCAGCTATTGCATTGGTCACCTGAGTCATGATCACCTCAATAGATCTTGAAGCATCATCATTAGATGGAATGATAAAATCAATTGGTCGAGGATCCGAATTGGTATCTACCATTGCAAAAATGGGGATATTCAATTTTTGGGCTTCCTTTACGGCGATGTGCTCACGCATGGTGTCTACAATAAATAGTGCACCGGGAAGTCTGGTCATTTCAGAAATAGAACCAAGGTTCTTTTCTAACTTTGCTCTAAGACGGTCTACTTGTAAACGCTCTTTTTTGGATAAGGTATTAAAGGTTCCGTCCTTTTTCATACGATCAATAGAGGCCATTTTTTTAACGGCTTTTCTGATCGTCACAAAATTGGTTAACATTCCACCGGGCCATCTTTCAGTGATGTATGGCATATTTACATTCGCCACTTTTTCTGCCACGATGTCTTTTGCCTGTTTCTTGGTAGCTACAAAAAGTACCTTTCTTCCGGAGGAAGCAATTTTCTTGAGTGCCTCAGAGGCTTCATCAAGTTTGGCTACTGTTTTGTAAAGATTAATTACATGTATCCCATTTCGCTCCATATAAATATAGGGGGCCATGTTGGGATTCCATTTTCTTGTTAGGTGACCGAAGTGTACACCTGCGTCTAAAAGATCTTTTACTTCTACTTTTTTTGCCATTTTAATTAGTTTACGTTCTTATGAATTAGCAATGACCAAGTGGTATTCTGCAAAAGAACGCCTTGGTCATTTAGATGCTAAACTAAATGTTACTGAATTCTGTCAGTGCCGATGAGCGACTTCTTACAAAACTTCAGAATTTTAATTGTCCCATGACAAGGGACTTTCAATGAACTTGGGTTACTATATATAAATGCCCTATAAGGCACTCTTTTCTTTTACTCTTAACGTTTAGAGAACTGGAATTTCTTACGGGCTTTCTTCTGTCCGAATTTCTTACGTTCCACCATTCTAGGATCTCTGGTTAACAGACCTTCTGGCTTTAATACCAATCTATGCTCAGCATCCAATTCGCATAAAGCTCTGGATATACCTAGCCTGATGGCTTCTGCCTGACCTGTAATACCTCCACCGTAAACATTTACCTTAACATCAAAGCTATCTTCATTGCCGGTCAAAGCAAAAGGTTGCTTTACCTTGTACTGAAGGGTAGCAGTAGGAAAATATTCTGTCAGATCTCTTTTATTGATCGTGATGGCACCTTTTCCCTTAGAAATATATACACGTGCAACAGCTGTCTTTCTTCTGCCTATTTTATGTATTACATCCATTATTTAAGGTCTTTTAAAATTATTGTTGTTGGTTTTTGAGCTTCCTGATTGTGTTCTGCTCCTGCATATACCTTAAGGTTACGAAAAAGTTCTGCACCTAATTTATTCTTAGGAAGCATACCTTTAACTGCCCTCTCCACCACTGAAGCCGGATTCTTAGCCTTTAATTGATTGGCTGAAGTAAAACGCTGTCCACCAGGGTACCCGGTATGACGGACATAGGTTTTTTCTTCCCATTTATTACCTGACAAATGCACTTTTTCAGCATTGATAACAATTACGTTATCCCCGCAATCTACATGAGGCGTAAAATTTGGTTTGTTCTTACCTCTTAGTATGATAGCCACTTTAGAGGCTAGTCTTCCTAGTGTTTGTCCTTCTGCATCTACCAGCAACCATTGCTTTTGCACGGTAGCCTTATTGGCAGAAACAGTCTTGTAGCTCAATGTATCCACTACTATTTTATTTAATTATTAAACAACTCAATCCCGTTTAACGGGCTGCAAATGTACAATTATAATGTTGAATTACAAATGGTTGTTTCTTACTTTTTCATTTTTTTTTAAAAAGAAAATAAGGATCAAATATAAGGGTATAGAGCACTATTCCAGACCCGGCACCAGAAAGAATATCCTTTTGTCCATACTTTTCGGCTGTTTAATTCGTTTGAGGAGAATAAACTAATACAATTCTATCATGCGAAATACTGTAGTTACTTTTCTAGTTGGCGCTATGCTTATTAGCTCCTGCTCCACTGATAAGTCTGGTGATAATCCCGATAATTCCATTCTTGGATCATGGAATTTAACAGCTCTTACCATTGACGAAGCCACGGCTAGCGATGAAGAAGAGTTTGGTCAGGATATATTGAATATGCTTTCGGCCTCAGATTGTTATCTGGTATCACTAAGCTTTAATGAGGATCTTACACTGGTTACAGAAGATGCCTCTAATTATCTTGAGATAGGTGTTAACTCTGGTGGCACTGGTTTGGATGTTCCTTGCCCTTCGCAAAGAGATATGGAAACTACCACATACGTTTATACGGATGGAGTATTGACCTTTATTGATGACAATCAGGAGACCATTTCATTAGATGTCACAATTTCTGGTAGCACCATGACAATGGCTGCACAGGAATTCGGTGTACAAAATTTTAATGCCGGTGGGGAACTTATTTTCACCAAAAGATAA
>CBDUON010000199.1:0-3794 GCA_965368835.1 uncultured Eudoraea sp.
TCACTGCGCTTTGTGATGTTGATCCAGAACGAATTACTCTTGGTAAAAAGCTAATAGCTGAGGCTGGAAAAAAGGCGCCGGCCATCTTTGGAAAGGATCCTTTAGATTATCATAATTTACTGGCATTAAAGGAAGTTGATGCGGTGATCATTGCAACTCCCTGGTTATGGCATACCCGTATGACGGTAGATGCGATGAAGGCCGGAAAATACGCCGGGGTTGAAGTTTCCGCAGCCAATACCCTGGAAGAATGCTGGGATCTGGTGAACACCCATGAAGCCACGGGGACACATATGATGATCCTTGAGAATGTAAATTACAGACGAGATGTGTTGGCAGTTTTAAACATGGTAAAGAAGGGAGTCTTTGGAGAAATGGTGCATTTTAGATGCGGGTATCAGCACGATCTTCGGGAAGTGAAATTCAACAATGGGAAACAGCCATACGGAGGAGGAGTAGAGTTTGGAGAAAAGGCAATTTCTGAAGCACGGTGGCGCACCGAACATTCGGTAAAACGGAACGCAGATGTCTACCCTACCCATGGGTTAGGTCCGGTAGCTGTCATGGCAGATATCAATAGAGGTAACAGGTTTTTATCCTTAACCTCTCATGCCACAAAAGGCATAGGCTTACACAATCATATTGTAAAACATGGAGGGGAAGACCATCCAAACGCCAGGGTAAAGTTTAAGCAGGGAGATGTAATTACAACTACCATAGATACAGCTAAAGGAGAAACTATCATCATTACCCATGATTGCAACCTGCCCAGACCTTACTCATTAGGATTCCGAGTTCAGGGGGCAAACGGCTTATGGGAAGTAGATGGTAACCGTATGTACATCGAAGGAAAATCTGAACCTCATAGGTGGGATGCAGCCGATTCCTGGTTGGCAGAATACGATCATCCCTTATGGAAGAAATATGGAGAATATGCGGCCGGTGCCGGGCATGGCGGAATGGACTTCTTTGTCTTGAATTCTTTTGTAGAATCGGCCAAAGCAAATATTGCTCCGCCAATGGATGCCTATGACGCCGCCGCCTGGAGTGCAGTAACACCTTTGTCTGAGGTCTCTATTCTCCACAAAGGTGAACCTCAGGATTTTCCAGATTTCACACGTGGACATTGGATGAAAAGAGCTCCTTACAACTGGATGAAGGATACGTACTAAGATTTTATTTGCATAAAAAAGGAGTTGATTGGTACAATTCTATTAGATGATTAATATCATATTTTAAGAATCAGGATCCCTGTATTTTTGAAGAAACAGTATTTGTATGCCTAGCCTTATTCAAAAATATAATGTTCAGGGTCCACGTTATACGAGTTATCCTACGGTCCCATATTGGGATATAAACTCTTTTTCAGGAAAAGCCTGGAAACAAACCCTGCAAAAAAGTTTTGAAGAAAGCAATGATATAGAGGGTATAAGCCTATATATTCATTTGCCTTATTGCGAGAGTATGTGCACCTTTTGCGGATGTCACAAACGAATCTCCAAAAGGCATGAGGTAGAAATGCCATATATCAACTCGGTCTTAAAAGAATGGCGTTTATACTGCGATCTTTTTAGTACTAAACCCATTATTAAGGAATTACACCTGGGCGGAGGTACCCCCACCTTTTTTGCACCCGAACATTTAAAAATACTGATCGATGGTATTTTTAGGCATGCTACAAAATCTGAGCAACATGTATTTAGCTTTGAAGGACATCCCAACAATACCAGCAGGGAGCACCTGCAAACATTATTCGATCTGGGATTCAGACGAGTAAGTTATGGAGTGCAGGATTATAGCGAAAAGGTACAGAAAGCTATCCATAGGGTACAACCATTTGAAAATGTGAAAAGAGTGACGGAATGGTCCCGAGAAATAGGATATACCTCTGTGGGGCATGATATTATTTTTGGTCTTCCTCACCAGAAAATTGAGGATATTAGAGAAACCATAGATAAGACCAACAAATTAAGACCAGACAGGTTAGCATTTTACAGCTATGCACATGTACCATGGTTAAAAGGGAACGGTCAACGAGGTTTTAAGGAGGAAGATCTGCCCAGCGCGGATGAAAAACGCCAACAATACGAACTTGGTAAGGAATTATTGATTGATGCAGGATATTATGAAATAGGGATGGATCATTTTGCTCTTAAAAGCGACTCGCTTTACAAGGCATTTGAAACAGGTACCATGCACCGAAACTTCATGGGCTATACGGATTCTAAGACTCAATTGATGATTGGGTTGGGAGCTTCGAGCATAAGCGATAGCTGGTATAGTTTTGCGCAAAACGTAAAAAGTATTGAAGAGTATCAGCATTTAGTAGATCACAATATTATACCAATCTACCGTGGACATCTGTTATCTGAAGAGGATTTGATTATCAGACGTCATATTCTTAACTTAATGTGTAGAATGGAAACCTCCTGGGAGGATAAGAGTCTGCAATTTAAGGAAGTAGAACTTGTCCTGGAGCATTTACATGAAATGGAATTAGACGGATTGGTAAATACTAATAATAACAAACTTAGCGTTACAGAAGCAGGCAGGCCATTTATTCGAAACGTATGTATGGCATTTGATCTCTTAATGCATAGAAAAGCTCCTGAAAAAAGAGTATTTTCAATGACCATTTAACCTTTTAAAAATAAGCCATGAAAACAATAATAGTCCCAGTAGATTTTTCAGAACAATCCGAGTACGCCCTTAAGGTAGCCGCTTCTTTGGCCAAAAAGCAAAAGTTTGAGCTTATCGTGCTGCACATGCTTGAGTTAAATGAAGCCATGCTTACTTCAACGGAAGGATTTCATCCTGAACAAACCGTTTTCTTATTGAAACATGCGGAGAAAAGATTGAACGAATATTTAAATAAGGACTATCTGAAAGGTATCAAGGTCACACCTGTAATCAAGCATTTTAAAGTATTTGGTGAGGTGAATGATATTGCTGAAAAACACAATGCAGACCTTATCGTAATGGGGTCTCATGGTAGTGATGGTTTAAAAGAGATCTTTGTAGGATCTAATGCTGAAAAAGTAGTCAGGCATTCGGAAGTGCCGGTACTTGTGGTTAAGGATGAAATGAAGGATTTTAAAATTGATGATTTCGTCTTTGCCTGTAATTTCAAAGGGGAAAGTTTAGCCGCTTTCCAAAAAGCGCGCAAATTTGCAAGTTCGTTGGGGGCAAAGCTGCATCTGGTTTATATAAATACACCCGGAGATGATTTTCTCAGTAACAATGATGCACATGAAAAGATCAATAAATATCTGGAAAAAGCCGGTGCCGGATTGGAAGCGAAGATTTATAATGATTACAGCGTGGAGAAAGGAGTGCTAAATTTCAGTGAAAGCATTAATGCCGACCTTATTGGGATCCCTACGCATGGTAGGAAAGGATTATCGCATTTCTTTATGGGGAGTATAGGAGAAGATATTACCAATCATTCCAGGATACCAGTAATGACATTTAAGATTTAAAATAGTTGTTTTAACATAATAAAAAGGGTGCATTAGCACCCTTTTGTCATTTATAGAATCAAACTAATTTCATTTGTATTGGATCCCAATTCACAGGCATTCCTTTGTTATAGCTTTCATTTGCCAATAATGCGGCTCCACCAGCGCGTAGGCCAAAGCTAGGATCTTGGGTTATAGTTCCCTGGCCACGAATGGCGTTAAAAAAAGTCAGGAAATGATCATAATGTCCACCTTTGTAATCATACGGAGCTTTCCAAACGGTTTCACCTGTTGCCAGAGCATCCGATCTCTTTTCCAGATCCATGGCGGCATAGG
>CBDUON010000200.1:0-3752 GCA_965368835.1 uncultured Eudoraea sp.
TCTGCTGTATTAAAACAATTTAAAATAAATAATCGAAATTGCACTATATGTAGTAATGATAAAACTTCACAACCATGATCAAATACAGCTTACTTGTTGTTATTTTAATTTATTCCCTTGCAGGTATTGCTCAGGAAATAACTCCTGCCACCCTCTTGGCAAAATCTATCGAATATCATGATCCCAATTCTGCCTGGAAATCGTTCCGAGGCACCTTGTTAATTACAATGGAAACTCCTAACAATAGTAACCGGTACAGTGAAGTAACACTTGATCTACCCGCCAACTATTTTAGCATATATGTGAAGAAAGACGATACCGTTTATGAACAAATTTTGAAGAAAGGCAATTGCCAATTATCGCTTAACGGCAGTGACATCATTACTGAAGAAGATGCCAAAAAGTATCGCCTTACCTGCGACCGGGCGATCATGATGAAAAACTATTACACCTATCTCTACGGACTACCCATGAAATTAAGAGATAAGGGTACCATCCTGGATCCTGTTATTCTTAAGAAAACATTTCAAGGTAAGAAATATCTGGTCCTTAAAGTTACCTATGAAGAAAATGTAGGGAAGGATACCTGGTATTTCTATTTCAATCCTGCTACCTATGCCATGGAGGTATATCAGTTCTTCCATGATGAATCCCAAAACGATGGAGAGTATATTTTGTTAGATGGGATAGAAGAAGTGAATGGGATGATGATCCCAAAAAAAAGGAGTTGGTATACCAATAAAGAAAACCGATTGTTGGGGATAGATGTACTTACTGCATACAGGGATTTAGACTAGATTATTTATTATCCTACTAAATATATAGGCAAACTGATAAATATCATTGTTTGCTTACTTATTACCCCTTAACTTCACAGTCCTTGAGTACTAGATAGGGCATTATTAACTCTAATACAAATGCCATGAAAAAAGTAATCCTCGGTTTATTAGCTCTTGGATTAACCTTCCCAGCCTTTACCCAGGATGTAAAGGTTGTAGAGCTCTCAGAAGTGGTCATCAGACCTATGAATTTTAAGTATTTGAATGCAACCAATTCCAAGACTACCGCAATTCCGGTAAAAATGTTAGAACGTGCGGTTGCATCCTATGATGTAACGGAAGCTGATTTTTATCAGGATGATTTTGATTATTACAGTGTTTCCTTCTTTATCCCTGATGGAAAAATTGTTGCCGAATATGACGGAGATGGAAAGATCATTAGGACCATCGAAAAATTTAAAAACATTTCAGTTCCTAATGATGTTAAAACTGCCGTATTAAAAAGATTCCCAAATTGGACTATAACCAAAGATGTTTATCGCGTTACTTACACTGAAGATAATGGCGCTAACAAGGTTTATAAGCTTACGCTTAAGAATGGTGAAAAAAGAATGAGGGTTAAAGTAGATGATATAGGTACATTCCTATAATCCCTATAAAAACCTTGGCTTTATTTAGTCAATATAAAAACAAGGAATAACGGGTTCTGTCACAAAAAGGCAGGACCCTTTTTTGTGTGGAACACCCAATTAACTTAGCGGTAAAAATTCATTTCATCCATATACTTCCATACCGCCTCCGGCAGCATTGGTCTCACATTCTTGCCAGCTTTATGGTTTTTCCTGATAAAAGTAGATGAGATCTCCATGATGGGCGCATCTACTTTATGAACTTTACCATGTTCTCTAAATTGTTCCGGAATACTTCCTCCGGATATTCTGGGATAGACATATAAATGATGGTTTGCCAGTATTTCCTCGTAGTTCTTCCACTTGTGAAAACTCTTAAGATTGTCTTCACCCAACAAAAGGGAAAATGAGAATTCATTTCCGTATTTCTCTTTTAAATGCACGAGGGTATGAATAGTAAAATTGGGTTGTGGCAAATCAAATTCTATGGTACTGGCCTTTAATTTTGGATACTCCTGTATAGCCTCAAATACCATTTGATACCTGTGATGATTGTCTAATAATGACTGTTTTGTCTTAAATGGACTTTGAGGTGTTATAACAAACCAAACCTCATCCAGAGATGAGTATTCTACCATATGATTGGCTATCACTAAATGACCAATATGGATAGGATTAAAGGTGCCAAAATAAAGTCCAATCTGCTTCATAAGCTACGTAAAGATAGGGATGAATATAGAAATGTTTGGCGCGAAATACTTCTAGTTTTCAAGATCCTTCTTTTTGAAAGAAGGCGTTACGCCTATGTAATCGGCTACCATTTGATGGGCCTCATGCAAGGCTTTATCCAGATCGTAATTTTTTATCACCTTGTCAAATTGGGGAGCTGTGGCCAATTCTACAGAAGCCTTGGCTATCCGCATATTGATCTTCTCATCAGACTCCGTACTGCGTTTCTTCAGCCTTATTTTAAGCTCATCCACGCTGGGCGGTTTTACAAAAACTGCCAGTGTTTCTTTAGGGAATTTCTTCTTTATCCGCAATCCGCCGGCTACATCAATATCAAAGATGACATTCTTTCCTTCTGCCCAGAGGCGTTCCACTTCACTTTTTAGTGTTCCGTAAAAATTGTCCCTGTACACCTCTTCCCACTCAAGAAAATCATCATTCTTAATGTGCTGTTTAAATTCGGAAAGTTTCATAAAGTAATAGTGCTCCCCATGTTTCTCCTTCCCCCTCCTGCTTCTGGAAGTAGCAGAGACGGAAAATGCCAGATTGAGCTCCGGTTGCTCCAACAGATATCGCACAATGGTCGTTTTTCCACTACCCGAAGGTGCCGAAAAAATAATAAGTTTTCCTCCGGTATTCATAAGACATTAAGCATTTGTTCTTTTATCTTTTCCAGTTCATCTTTCATTTGGACCACCAACTGTTGCATGGGTGCAAAATTAGCTTTGGAACCAATAGTGTTGATCTCCCTTCCAATTTCCTGACTTATAAACGCCAGTTTCTTACCATTGGAATCGGCAGAACTCATAGTCTCCCTAAAGTAATTAAGGTGATTCTCCAAACGTACCTTTTCCTCTGTGATATCATATTTCTCGAGGTAGTACATTAACTCTTGTTCAAAACGATTGGCATCTACATCCACCTTCAGGTCAGACACCGCTTTATCTAATCTTTCTCGAATTGCACCAAGTCGTTGCGGGTCCATCGCCATCACTTCCTGCAGTAAGGATTTTAAAGTATTTAACCGGGCAGTAAAGTCTTTTTCCAGGATCCTGCCTTCTTCAGACCTAAAGTTTTGGATCTCCTTTAAGGCTTCATTCAATGCTTCCAGAATGCCCTTGTACTCTTCTTTGTCTATATCATCCCTATCTGTTTTTAGCGTATCCGGTAATCGAAGGGCCATTTCCATTAGTCGGAGATCATCCCCATCCGCAATAGCCTTTAGTTGTTTGATGTATTGCTTTACAACCTTCTGATTGACCTCAGAAGAGGTTTCATCTCCGGTAATTTCAAGATATAGCCCAAAGTCTATCTTCCCACGTAGCAGGGCGCTTGCGATGATCTTCCGCAATTCCAATTCTTTTTCCCGATATGCCGGAGGCATCCTGGCATTAAGATCTAGTGATTTGCTGTTAAGCGATTTAAGCTCAACGGTTATCTTCTTTGTTGGAAGCTGTACAACATGCTTCCCAAATCCTGTCATGGATTGGATCATAATAAACTTTTATTTTGGCCAAAGGTACTTAATTTCTCTTGCCTAAATCTCTGATTTTACCTTAGGTTATTGCAATTCCCGTACCCAGATATTTCGAAAACTAACCCTGCTATTATCTCC
>CBDUON010000201.1:0-3742 GCA_965368835.1 uncultured Eudoraea sp.
GAAGATATCATATTCGACTTAAATATTTTTCCTGTTGCAACAGGTATGGATGAACACAGGAATAATGCGGTAGACTTTATTGAGGCTACCAAATGGGTCCGAGAAAATCTTCCTCATTGTAGTGTAAGTGGAGGTGTAAGTAATGTTTCCTTTAGTTTTAGGGGAAATGACACAGTACGTGAAGCCATGCATTCTGTCTTTTTATACCATGCTATAAAAGCAGGGATGAATATAGGGATTGTAAACCCTGCATTGCTGGAAGTGTATGATGACATCCCCGAAGATCTGCTGGAACAGGTAGAAGATGTAATACTAAACAGAAGGCCCGATGCCACCGAACGCCTATTGGAATTTGCGGAAAAAGTTGTAGGTAAAGCCCGTGAGAATAAACAAGATCTTTCGTGGAGGGAAGAATCATTACAAGACAGAATAACAAGAGCCCTGGTAAAGGGAATTGACCAATATATTGTGGCCGATGTAGAAGAGGCCCGTCTGTTGGCAACCAAACCCATTGAAGTGATCGAGGGTCATTTGATGAATGGGATGAATGTGGTAGGCGATCTGTTTGGAAGTGGCAAAATGTTCCTTCCCCAAGTGGTGAAGTCGGCCCGGGTCATGAAAAAGGCCGTTGCCCATCTCACTCCTTATATAGAGGCATCCAAAGATGCATCTTCTAGAGGCGCTGCAGGAAAGATCTTGATGGCAACAGTAAAAGGGGATGTGCACGACATTGGAAAGAACATTGTTAGCGTGGTGCTTGCCTGCAATAATTATGAGATCATTGATCTGGGGGTGATGGTGCCTGCGGAAAAGATCATTCAAAAAGCGATTGAAGAACAGGTAGATATTATTGGTTTGAGTGGCTTAATAACCCCCTCCCTGGATGAGATGGTGTTTTTGGCAAAAGAAATGCAACGTCAAAACTTTACGGTGCCTTTGTTGATAGGAGGTGCCACTACAAGTAAGGCGCACACTGCGGTTAAGATAGACCCGCAGTACGGTGCAGCTGTTGTGCATGTAAATGATGCCTCCAGAGCAGTGACGGTGGTGGGTGACCTGCTGCAAAAGGAGCGCTCACAGGGGTATAAAGAACAACTAAAATTAGAGTATGAATCTTTCCGTGATAAATTCATGGAAAGAGGAAAACGCAAGGAATATATTTCAATTAGTGATGCCCGTAAGAATAAGAAACTTTTGTTATGGGAGACTACTCAAATTGTAAAACCGAAGAAGGAAGGGACTCAGATTATAGAAAAAATGGACCTGAACCTATTACGGCCATTTATAGATTGGTCACCCTTTTTCCGAAGTTGGGAACTGCATGGCAAATATCCTGAAATACTTACGGATACTGTAGTTGGGGAACAGGCAACGGAGCTCTTTAAAGATGCTCAAAACATGCTCGATAAGCTCATCGACAATAAATTACTGCAGGCAAAGGCTGTTTTTGGAATTTACAGGGCAAATACTATTAATGAAGATGATATAGAAGTGGAAGATCCGGTGTCTGGTGAGCAATTCATCTTCCGCACCCTGAGACAACAACTAAAAAAGAAAAAAGGGGTGCCACATGTTGCCCTTGCCGATTTTATTGCACCAAAAAAAGATGGGGTTAAGGATTATATAGGTTGTTTCTGTGTATCGGCCGGATTTGGCACTCAGAAACTGGCAAAAGAATATGAAAATGCATTGGATGATTATAACGCCATCATGGTGAAAGCCCTGGCAGACAGATTGGCGGAGGCCTTTGCGGAATATTTGCATCTGGAAGTGCGAACAAAACATTGGGGATATGCGGCAGAAGAGTCGCTTAGTAATGAGGAGTTGATCAAAGAGGCATACAAAGGAATCCGACCTGCCCCGGGCTATCCTGCCTGCCCGGATCACCTGGAAAAGGAAACGATTTGGAAGCTGTTAAAGGTTAAAGAATCAATAGGAGTAGAGCTTACAGAAAGCCTTGCTATGTGGCCCGCTGCAAGTGTAAGCGGATACTATTTTTCTCATCCTGAAGCGCGGTATTTTGGCTTAGGAAAAATAGGACAGGATCAGTTGAAGGACTATGCAAAACGAAAAGGTATCTCTCTTGAAATGGCACAAAAATGGCTGGCCCCAAATTTAGTTGAAGATTAAAAGAATTTACAAAGCATGAAAGTAACCGAACATATAGAAAATTCGAAAGGAAACACTCTCTTTTCCTTTGAGATCATACCCCCGGTAAAAGGGAGAAGCATACAGGAATTGTATGACAATATTGATCCACTTATGGAGTTCAATCCACCATTTGTAGATGTAACCACCTCCAGGGAAGAATATGTTTATATAGACAGGGACGGCCTGCTCGATAAAAAATTGACCAGAATGCGTCCCGGTACCGTGGGGATTTGTGCCTCCATAAAACACAAGTATGATGTGGATACTATTCCTCATGTCTTGTGCGGCGGGTTTACAAAAGAGGAGACGGAGTATCTCCTGGTAGATTGCCATTATCTTGGCATAGAGAATGTGATGGTGCTTAGGGGTGATGCCATGAAAGAAGAAACCTATTTTGAACCAACCAAAGGAGGGCATACATACGCTTCAGATCTGGTTGTTCAAATACGAAATCTCAACTCAGGTCAATACCTGCATGAGGTGATTGAAACAGATAATTGCTCAGATTTTTGTATTGGTGTGGCCGGCTACCCCGAAAAGCACATGGAGGCACCTTCTTTACAAACAGACCTTAAATGGTTAAAGAAGAAAGTAGAATTAGGTGCTCACTACATTGTAACCCAGATGTTCTTTGACAATCAAAAATTCTTCGACTTTGTAAAAGCGGCCAGGGCAATAGGAATTACCGTTCCTATCATTCCGGGGATAAAACCTATTGCGGTAAAAAGACATTTACAACTGCTGCCTCAGGTTTTTCGGATAGATCTTCCACAAGACCTTGTAGATGAAGTAGATAAATGCAAGAATAATAAAGAGGTGCGTGAACTTGGGATTGAATGGGCCATTGCTCAATCTAATGAACTCAAAGCCGCCGGGGTCCCTGTATTGCACTATTATTCCATGGGCAAGAGTGATAATATTCGGGAGATCGCAAAAGCTGTTTTCTAAACAGGCATAGTTTCCTGCTGCGGCTAGATACATCGTCCGAATAATTCCTATTTTTACACCCCATGAATACCCGAACCCTATTTTTATGCCTACTTTGTTGTTGGGGATGCTTTTCTCAGGAGGCCGAAATACCTCAAAAATGGACCGTAGATCTTAGCCCTTTCTACGGATCTATACTTTTACACAACACAGATATTTCCCATTTAATAAGTGAGCACCCTTCAGGTGTAATTCTGGGGTTTAGTAAACAAACCTTTGGGTACGAAGGATGGGAAGAATACTTCAATTATCCTGATACTGGTTTTTCAATGGTCTATCAGGATATGAACAACGCTACCTTAGGTCATAATCTGGGGGTCTATGCGCATTACAATTTTTATCTGCTAAATAGGAATCTGCAGTTTAGAATAGGACAAGGAATAGCCTATAATACCAATCCGTATGATAAGACTGAGAATTTTAGGAATAACGCCTATGGTTCCCATCTCTTGAGCTCTACGTACTTAATGATGAATTATCAAAAAGAGAATATATTCCGGAGATTTGGAGTAAAGGCAGGGATCTCTATTGTTCATTACTCCAATGCCAATGTAAAGGCTCCCAACACTTCTACCAATACCTTTGCCTTTAATGCCGGACTGGT
>CBDUON010000202.1:0-3723 GCA_965368835.1 uncultured Eudoraea sp.
TGAGGTTGAGAATCAATGGCATCTAGCAAGGGATGACCTACAAAATGAACGGGATAATTATATTTCTCTTCATAGAACTGCTTCTCAAATGGAAGGATCACATACATGGCATCTATGGATGCTTTGATCTTTTGAACTCTGCTTGCTCTTGAGGCCCAGACCTGGGGGGAGATATAATAATTGGTGCGGTAATCATGTTGCTTGGCCCAGGAGGCAATCCTGAGGTTAAATCCGGAAAAGTCAATAAAGATGACCACATCTGGTTGAAACTTGGTGATATCCTCTTTGCAGAAGGCAATGTTTTTAAAGATCTTTCTAAGATTTCCAATGACTTCTGAAAATCCCATAAAAGCCAGTTCTTTATAATGCATCACCAAATTACCTCCGGCCTTTTCCATCAGATCACCTCCCCAACAACGAATATCGGCTTCAGGATCTTCTGTCCGTAATGCTTTTATAAGGTTAGAACCGTGTAAATCCCCGGATGCTTCCCCTGCTATAATATAGTACTTCATCTTAGAAAATCTTGTAGTACAATATGATAAGAGCTGTTATTAATGTAGCCATCAAAACTCCTTTGGCACGTTGGTCTCTTCTCAATCTTAAGAAGGCAAAAAAGGCAACCAGGTTTAGAATAGCACCCAGAGCCAGTAAGCTACCCAAATATCCCTGAGCATCTGCCGCTTCAAAAGTTTCTGTTATTCCCAGTTCGGAGAACAGCAGTATATAGAGGAGGGTGCCTATAGTGTTGGCTATAAGTCCTACTACAAATCCTATGATCAATTCTTTCTTACTATTCATTTAAATTCCATGTATTGATGTCTTGTATTGTATGATGTGCCGTTAGATCGAATTGTGTAGGCACTACAGATATATATCCTTTAGACAATGCCCATTCATCGGTGTCTTCTCCTTTATCCAGAAGTTGAAACTCCCCGGTAAGCCAATAATAATTCTTCCCGGACGGATTGGTCCGTTTGTCAAATTTTTCCTTCCAGTTGGCGCGGGCTTGTCTGCAAACTTTTATTCCTTTTATTTCGCCATGAGCAACTTTGGGAATATTCACATTTAGAACCACTCCTTTTGGAATGCCATTTTTAAGGGCTTCAACTACTATTTTTTTTATTGCTTCCTGCGCAGGGGCAAAATCGGCTTCCCATGAATAGTCGCATAACGAAAATCCTATGGCGGGTATTCCTTCAATTCCCGCTTCAATTGCTGCGCTCATTGTACCAGAATAGATCACATTTATGGAGGCATTAGATCCGTGATTTATACCGCTGATGCAAATATCGGGTCTTCTGTCTAATAACTCCTGGAGGGCCAGTTTTACGCAATCTGCAGGAGTTCCGCTGCAGCTATATTCTTTTGCGGCATCTTTTGAAGCATCTATGACCACTCTTTTGGAATATAGGGTATTATCAAGAGTTATGGCATGTCCCATGCCAGATTGCGGACTGTCTGGGGCAACCACTACTACTTCTCCAAGCTCCTGCATGCTTTTAACTAGAGCACGTAAGCCGGGAGCCGTTATTCCATCATCATTGGTTACCAGTATTAAAGGTTTACTCATGCTGCATACTTTACAGCGTAAAAATACGTTTTTACTCAGGATTACCTCGGATAGCCTTTAACAAAAAATTATCGCCAGGGGCGTTTAATGGCATGGTTTTTTCTATATCTTAGGGAATTGATTAATTTATGAAGAGTGGGTTTGAAGGGCATTTCATGATGTTGGTTAGACCCTAATGAAAAAAATATATACATGAAAAAGAATCTTGTTTTAGGCTTTTTAGCCATTCTTATTGCAGTTGCCTCTTGTAGTTTTACCAATAAGACGTTCGAAAGCAACGATAAGGACAAACTATTATTAGACATCATCACCTATATTCTTGAAAAGGGACACTATGCACCAAAAGACATCAATGATGACTTTTCGGTAAGTGTGTTTGAAGATTTTATAGATGTTTTAGATCCTACCAAACGATATTTTCAGGCTGAAGATATCAGGGACTTCGAGCAATATAAGTTTCAGATCGATGATCAGATAAAGAATACTGATATTTCCTTTTTTAACCTGGTACACGAACGCTATATACAGCGAATGGATGAGGTTAAGGTGATCATTAAGGAAGTGCTCGATGAGCCTTTTGATTATACCATTGAGGAAACAATGAATTCTGATTATGACAAAAGACCTTTTACAAATTCTAAATCAGAACTGAAGGAGCGATGGAGAAAACAACTTAAATTCTGGACGCTCAACACCTTTGATTCCAAGTTGAAGGATGAGATCCAAAAGAAAAAGGACGATCCTAAATACACTTCACTCTCAATGAAGGAAGTGGAAAAGGAATCCAGAGATGTAACGCGAAAACAATTAACAGAGTTTTTCGAATTTGTTGATAATCTGGAACGCAAGGACCGTTTTGTTCAATACATCAATACGATTGTAGATAAGTTCGACCCTCATACGGCGTATTTTGCCCCTGAGGATAAAGACTATTTTGACCGGCAGATTTCCGGACGTTTCGAAGGGATTGGAGCTCGCCTGCAGTCAGAACCAGAAGGTGCAAAGATCACTGAGATTATTTCAGGAGGGCCGGTATGGAGAGGACAACTGTTGGAAGTTGGAGATCAGATCATAAAAGTAGGTCAGGCCGATGAGACTGCAGTAAATATTGTAGGAATGCCATTAGATGATGCCGTAAAACTCATTAAAGGCCCAAAAGGAACTACTGTAAACCTTACCGTCCGTAAAGTAGATGGTACTATTGAAGAAATAGCCATTGTCAGGGATGTAGTAGAGATTGAGGAATCGTATGCCAAATCGGCTAAAGTCATCAAAAAAGATGAAAAATTCGGATTGATCCAACTCCCCGGATTCTATGCAGATTTTAAAGATTACGCAGACAAGAATGCTGCCAGTGATGTAGCCAAAGAAATAGAACGATTAAAAGAAGAAGGGATAGAGGGATTAATCCTGGACCTTCGTGATAATGGAGGAGGGTCGCTTAGGACCGCTATTGATATGGCCGGACTATTTATTAAAGACGGACCTATAGTACAAGTGCGGGCTTCTGATAATGATAAGATGGTCTATGATGACAAGGATGAACGAATTCAATGGGATGGACCTTTGGTTATTCTTGTAAATGAATTTTCAGCTTCTGCTTCCGAAATTCTTGCTGCCGCTATGCAAGATTATAAAAGAGCTATTATCATTGGAAGTAACCAAACCTTTGGGAAAGGAACTGTACAAACTATGTATCCTTTAGAGAATGTGGTTCATGTAAATGAATACGGAGATCTTGGGGCTATAAAAGTAACTATACAGAAATTCTATAGAGTCAATGGGGAATCTAATCAATTGGAAGGCGTAAAGAGTGATGTGGTGATCCCGGATCGTTATCGCTATATTGTATTGGGTGAGAAAGGACAAGCCAATGCCCTTAACTGGGATAAGATAGAACCAGCTAAATACGAAGTATGGGATGGCTATATCGATTTTGAAAAAACCCTGGAGGAGAGTAACAAACGAATTGCTTCCAATCCACAGATCAAACTTATAGAGGAAAATGCAAAATGGTTAAAAGAGCAACAAGATGAAATGTCTATGCCTTTGAACTATGATCTATACAAGGCACGCGACAAAGAAAGCAGAGCCAAATCCGATTACTTTAAAAAATTATCGGAGTACGATTCTAAACTCACTTTTGAATC
>CBDUON010000203.1:0-3710 GCA_965368835.1 uncultured Eudoraea sp.
GATGATCTTGAGGCCCAAACTGTAAACATGGCCCGGGTCCTGGAAGGTTCTTTGAGAAATACAGGAATCCATGCTTGCGGGGTGATCATTACACCTGATGATATTACCAATTTTGTTCCAGTAGCAACTGCCAAGGATTCTGACCTATACGTTACTCAGTTCGATAACTCTGTGGTTGAGAGTGCAGGTTTATTAAAAATGGATTTCCTGGGCCTTAAAACGCTAACGCTGATAAAGGATACAGTAAAGATAGTTAAGGCCAAACATGGAATAGAATTAGTGCCAGACGATTTTCCACTGGATGATACTACCACTTATGAGCTATTTCAGAGAGGTGATACCGTTGGGATATTTCAGTATGAATCCCCGGGGATGCAGAAACACCTCAAGGAATTAAAGCCATCGGTTTTCGATGATCTTATTGCAATGAATGCCCTATACAGGCCGGGGCCCATGGAATACATCCCCAGTTTTATTGAACGGAAACACGGGCGGGAGGAGATCTCTTACGACCTTCCTGAAATGGAAGAATTCCTGAAAGACACCTATGGTATTACAGTCTACCAGGAGCAGGTAATGCTTTTGTCTCAAAAATTGGCAGGGTTCTCCAAAGGTGAAGCAGATATTCTTCGGAAGGCGATGGGGAAAAAGATATTTTCACTCCTGCAGAAGTTAAAGCCACAATTTCTTGACGGAGGTGAAAAGAATGGACATCCCCGAGAAGTGCTCGAAAAAATATGGAAAGACTGGGAAGCATTTGCATCTTATGCCTTTAATAAAAGCCATTCTACTTGCTATGCCTATATCGCATACCAGACCGCCTATTTGAAAGCCCACTACCCTGCCGAATATATGGCGGCTGTGTTGTCTAACAACATGAACGACATTAAGCAGGTAACCTTTTTTATGGAAGAGTGCAAGCGAATGGGCTTAGAGGTGTTAGGACCAGATGTTAATGAATCCTATTACAAATTTGCAGTCAACAAAGAAGGAGCGGTACGTTTTGGAATGGGTGCCATTAAAGGCGTTGGCCGTTCTGCAGTGGAAACCATTGTGGAGGAAAGAAAAACCAATGGCCCATTTAAGTCTGTTTTTGACCTGGCCAAGCGCATAGATCTGCGGGCAGCCAATAAAAAAGCTTTTGAAAACCTGGCCCTCGCCGGGGGATTCGATTCATTTGGCACTACCCATAGAGCACAGTATTTTCATTTAGAAGGAGAAGGCATCACCTTCCTGGAGAAGGTTATTAAGTATGGTGCCAAGTTCCAGGAAAATGAGAACTCTTCACAGGTAAGTCTCTTTGGAGATGCGAGTGAGGTACAGATCCCAGAACCGGTAGTTCCGCCCTGTGAGGAATGGGGGACCATGGAGAAATTAAGACGAGAAAAAGAGGTTGTCGGTATTTATATTTCAGGACATCCGTTGGACGATTTTAGAGCAGAGATCAAAGCATTTGCCAATGCCAATGTTTCCTTTTTCCAAAACCTTGATGATCAGCTCAACAGGGAATTATGCTTTGCCGGGGTTATAACAGATGTTCAACATAGAGTTTCAAGAAATGGTAAAGGCTGGGCCGTATTTGCCCTGGAAGATTACACAGATACATTTGAGTTCAGGATCTTTGGGGAGGAGTATCTGAAATTCAGACATTTTTTGATGATCAATTCCTTTGTCTTTATAAAGGTCTTTGTACGAGAAGGTTGGGTGAACCGAGATACCGGAAAGAAAGGTGCCCCTAGACTACAGTTTAATCAGTTTATGCTATTACAGGAGGTAATGGAGAATTTTGCTAAAAAACTCACCATTAAACTAAATATTGATCAACTAAGGGAAGACCATATCCTGGATTTAAAGGATACCCTAAGGTCACATAAGGGGAAACATCCTTTGCAGTTTACTGTCTATGAAATGGAGGATGAGATTAAGGTGACATTATCTAGCAGAAAACAAAAGGTAGAGATAAGCAGTGAGTTGCTGGCAACATTGGAAAACAAAGAAGTTCATTACAAACTCAATTAATAGCCAGACCTGATATCGTCATAGCCAAAACGAATATGATCCTTGTAAGGAAAAAGGCAAATAATTGACTAAATTTGCATAATTGTAAAAAAGTAAAACATGGCATTAGAAATAACAGATGCTACTTTTGACGAGGTAGTTTTAAAAAGTGACAAACCAGTAGTGGTCGACTTTTGGGCGGCTTGGTGTGGTCCTTGCAGAATGGTAGGTCCTATCATTGATGAAGTTAGTACTGAATATGAAGGAAAAGCTGTTGTAGGGAAAGTAGACGTGGATAGCAATCAGGAATTTGCAGCTAAATATGGCGTTCGCAATATTCCAACGGTATTGGTATTCAAGAACGGTGAAATCGTAAACAGACAAGTAGGGGTTTCTCCTAAAAAGGTATATACAGATGCTATAGACGCAGCATTATAAGTATCTTTTAATTCATATAAAAAAAGGCTCGGAGAAATCCGGGCCTTTTTTTATTATTTATAGAGGGTTTGGTCATAGGAAATACAAAACTAGTTCCCCACATATCCGTATCTTAGGGGCATGAAGCTACAAAGTGAACTTCAGAAGGGAAAACTCTTCCAAAATCTGGAACTCCTTGCAAAACAGGTGGTAGAAGGGTTTATCAGTGGGATACATAAAAGTCCTTTTCACGGTTTTTCCGCGGAATTTGCTGAACATAAGATTTACAACACCGGAGAGAGCACCAAACATATAGACTGGAAACTTTTTGGCAAAACAGACAAGCTTTACACCAAACGTTATGAGGAGGAAACCAATCTAAGGTGCCATATGATATTGGATAATTCTGCCTCCATGTACTATCCGGAGCGTAAGGAATTAACTATAGATACTCTGAATAAGATTGGCTTTGGGGTGTTGGCCATTGCGGCCTTGATGAACATTCTAAAAAAACAAAGGGATGCAGTGGGTTTAAGCATCTTTGCAGATACGTACAGTCACTATTCGCCGGAGAAAGGAAGTGAACGCCATCATCAAATGTTATTGGCAAAGCTAAATGAGGTTAGTTTAGAGAAAAAACCGGAGAAAGATACCAGGACATACACCTTTATTCATCAGATCGCCGAAAAACTCAAAAGACGTAGTCTTATCTTCCTTTTTACAGATATGTTTCAGAATAATGAGGATGACGATTCATTAATTGATGCACTGCGCCATTTAAAATACAAGAAGCATGAGGTTGTGATCTTTCATTTATTGGATACTGAAACCGAGGTAGCTTTTAACTTTGAGAATACGCCTAAACGATTTATGGATGTTGAAACTGGTTCTTATATAGATGTTTATGCCGATTCCATCAAGGAAGCATATGAGAAAGAAGTAGCTACTTTTATTTCAAAATTAAAACTGACCTGTGCCAAATACAAGATCAAATATGTAGAGGTGAATGTACAGGATGATTTTTCCAAGGTGCTTAATACGTTTATGATAGAAAGGCAGGCATTTGGTTAGTCCCGTTTTATTTTAAAAAATTTGTTTGTGTAATTCAATAAGCAGCGTATATTTGCATCCGCTTAGGCATCACATGGATGCTTTAGTAAACAAGCACGCTTTTTAAAAGCAATTGTAACAAGATTTGAATCTGACTGTTGTCAGAGTTTGTCAGATGACGAACAAAATCATTGGTCTGGTAGTTCAGTTGGTTAGAATACCTGCCTGTCACGCAGGGGGTCGCG
>CBDUON010000204.1:0-3686 GCA_965368835.1 uncultured Eudoraea sp.
TCATCCCCGGGCAGATCGGTAGGTATGATGATGCATTTAATGCGAATTGTGTAGGAGATACATTTCAAATGCTGGGAACGCCTACTGTACTCTTTGAAGCCGGACATTTTCAGAATGATTACAAACGTGAAAAAACCAGGAAATACGTGTTTATGGCATTGTGGAAGGCTCTTGAAACTGTCGCTTTCGATCCTTTGAATACTAACCGTGAAAAAGCCTATACTGCCATTCCTGAAAATAAAAAATGTTTTTTCGATATCCTTGTTCTAAACGCTCATCTTTTAAACAATAAATTGGATGTTGGTAATGCAGTAGGCATCCTGTATAAGGAAAAGCTTCTAAAGGATAGTATTCACCTGCAACCTTTTATAGACAAAAAAGGTATACTGAATGGATATTTTGGGCATCTTACTTATGATTGTGCAGATCCAAATGATATGATCCAACTTAGGAATAACAAGGCGGTCTCCAATTTAATAAATTGGGATTAAGGAGTAAATAGGTATATCTATTGCGTATATGTCAAAAAAACATCTATTTTATTAAATATATTTTCTTAATTGTTTATTTTTGCTCAAAATTATCTCATTATGGGCAAAGTTAAATTGGATGAAATAGATCACCAGATCCTGGATATGTTAATAGAAAATACCAGGACTCCGTTTACAGATATCGCTAAGAAATTATTGATCTCCGCAGGCACGGTTCATGTGCGTGTGAAAAAAATGGAAGAAGCGGGTATTATTCAGGGATCTTCACTAACGTTAGACTATGTAAAACTAGGCTATTCATTTATAGCTTATGTTGGCATTTTTCTTGAAAAAACTCACCAGACCAAATTTGTTCTGGAAAGACTGAATCAAATTCCTAACGTTACAGTGGCACATATTACAACCGGGAAATTTAATATCTTTTGTAAGATCCGTGCCAAGGATACCAATCATGCAAAGAATATCATTTTTAAGATCGATGATATTGATGGGATAAGCAGAACTGAGACCATGATTTCTTTGGAAGAAAGTATCAATGATAAAAAAAGGCTCATGCACACTATCTTCAATGAGCTTTAACCGATCTGAATTAATAGTTATCCAACCGCAGAAATAGGCAGTCTTATTTATGAAAACATCTCAGTTAAAGGACCACGAATACAATCCTTATTACCGTACTTATATTGAGGCCCTGGGGGAGGTAACCTTAATGGATACGCTTCGAAAGCAGTTAAAGAATTACCCTCAGTTTCTGGCGAGTATTCCTCAAGAAAAGCTTACGTATAGGTATGCAGAAGGAAAATGGACGGTTGCAGAAGTACTATTACATGTGCTAGACACAGAAAGGGTCTTTCAATACAGGGCTTTGCGATTTGCCCGGAAAGATCTTACTCCTTTACCAGGATTCGATCAGGATGCCTATGTGCCTAATTCTAATGCTAATTCCAGAAGTATTGAACAGCTTATAAAGGAATATAAGGCCATTAGAGAGTCTACTATTACGTTGTTTGAAACCTTTGATGCGGCTACCCTGAAGCTAAAAGGGGTTGCCAGTAATGCACCCATGAGTGTGGCGGCAATGGGATTTATAATGTGCGGTCACCAGAAACACCACCGAAATATCCTGAGAGAAAGGTATCTTGAGGTCTAATCCAGATCGTCGTCGCCTTCAAATTCAGCTTCCAGATTGAGCTCTAATGCAGGCTCCTCAGGTTCTGGTTCTACTACTTCTTCTAATTCATTCACCACGCTTTCATCAAAATTCGCAATGAAATGAGAAAGACTTTGGCTGATCTTTACGAGGTATAAGGCATCATCCGTCCTTAGCTCTACAGCTTCAATGAATTCTCCTTTGTGATTTCTAAAGGCTACAATATCTTCATCCCCATATCCATTGGGATAGGAATCAATTAAGCAGGCAGCCAAATTGTGATCTAATTTTTTGTAATCGATTAAAATTCGTTTCATAGGTTGGTTATTTATGGCCTTTATAAGTAAAGGTTTATAATCAATCCTAAACTATACTTTTTTCTTGCCGATGGGAGGAAAGAGTTGTCAATGGCAAAATTTAGTATATGAAGAGCTTAATCTTTGTAGTATGCGAACGCTTCTTCAAAGAGATCCAAGGGCACTCGTTGATCTATTAAGGCGCCGCCAATATATTTTATCAGGACAAAGTTTATCTGCCCATGCGAATTCTTTTTGTCGAATTTCAGTAATTCCAGAATCGCCTTAATGTCCTGTTTTTTAAAGGTTACCTTTTTATAACGTTCCAGGATGGTATTCTTAATATCCTCTAATTGATGCTGTCCCAGCCCACAAAGTTTAAATGACAGAAAAGCCTCCAGGATCATTCCTATGGCAATGGCCTCTCCATGTAATAGGGCGGTATCCTCATCTTTTTGCAAAAAATACGATTCAATAGCATGACCTAAGGTATGTCCGAAATTAAGGATTTTCCGTATGTTGTGTTCATTAGGGTCTTGCTGAACAATATTATTCTTTATTTGAATCGATTTATAGATAAAGGGATCCAGCGCCTTTATTACGGTCACCCCTTTGAGGTCACTCCAATAAGATTCATCCGTAATAAGACCGTGTTTTAGCATTTCCGCAAAGCCACTGCTTACTTGCCGTTTATCTAGTGTATGTAGAAAATCGACCATCACCAAAACCATCTGTGGTTGGTTGATCACTCCTATTTGATTTTTCAGCATTCCCAGATCAACCCCTGTTTTACCTCCAATAGAGGCGTCTACCATAGCCAGAAGGCTGGTTGGTACATTGATAAAATCCATCCCCCTTTTAAAGGTAGATGCTACAAATCCTCCCAGATCTGTAACCACACCACCTCCAAGATTGATCAAGAGACTCTTCCTGTCCGCATCTAGCTCAGACAATGCATGCCATATTTGAACACAGGTGTCAATGGTCTTGTGTGTTTCCCCGGCTTCCATCTCAATGATCTCGAGATCTGTCATGGTTTCAACCGAGGAGAGAAACAAGGGCAGGCAGTCCCTATGAGTATTCTCATCAACCAGGATAAATATCTTTGAGTAATTCTTTTCCTTCAATACCTTGTTAAGTGCCGTATAGGCCTCTGTATTGAAATAAATAGCATATGAGTCTGTAAGGATCGATTCCATGTACTAGGGGATCAATTTAAGTGATACGTCCACAAATTAAAGGCTATTTTTTAGCAATTGAATATAATTTCTGTGATTATCTTTGGAACATTAATAAATTAGTAAAAATGCCGCAAATTTTTGAGAATACCGAAACTGCATTTGCACTTAAAACGGATGCCGAATTAGAACGCGCTTATTTTCTATTTAAATTAATTGGGAATCAGCCGCTGGTTAGGATAGGCACTGCCGTTACCAATTTTGCCATTAAAACACATTTGCCAGTAGAAGGACTGATACGAGCAACGGTGTTCGATCATTTTTGTGGCGGAGTAAACGAGCAAGATTGCATGCCTACGGTAGACAAATTATGGGAGAAAGGAGTGTGTTCCATTCTCGATTATTCTGTGGAAGGCAAGGACACTGAAGACCCTCTGGATTATGCCCTGTCCGTAACCTTGAATATCCTCGATTTTGTAAAGGAGAAGGATGCTATTCCCTTTGCTGTTTTTAAACCCACAGGCTTTGGTCGTTTTTATCTCTATCAAAAAATAGGAGCCGGAGAACAACT
>CBDUON010000205.1:0-3672 GCA_965368835.1 uncultured Eudoraea sp.
CTGGTTTTGGCACTATCTGTTTCTCTGTAGAAACGCAGCCTTTTTACTTTAGTGATCTCATTCGCGATCAGGTCCTGAGCCTCAACCGGGAACTGATTTTTTTTAATTCGATGTTCTCTTTCATAGGTAGCCTGAGCTGTACCCTGAATACAAAAGGAGAAAACCGCAATAAAGAGAAATTGTTTATACTTCATGGTATCGGAAACAAGTAATTTCATGATCATTTACCATCCCTGTTGCCTGCATATGGGCATACACTACAGTACTACCAACAAATTTAAAGCCTCTTGTTTTCAGATCCTTACTTAAGCGATCGGAGATCTCAGTGGTAGCAGGTATTTCACGTTGGTTTTTAAAGGAATTTTTAATAGGAACATGATTGACAAACTCCCAGATGTAATCACTAAAGGTTCCAAATTGATGTTGTATTTCCATAAACGCCTGTGCATTACTAATTGTTGCCTTTATCTTGAGCTTATTTCGAATAATTCCTGCATCCTGCAACAGTGAATCTATTTTTTGCTGGTCATAGGCAGCTATTTTCTTATAGTCGAAATTATCGAAAGCTTTTCTGAAATTTTGCCGTTTATTTAAGATGGTGATCCAACTAAGTCCGGCCTGAAATGTTTCCAGGATCAGAAACTCAAATAGGGTAGCATCATCCTTTACCGGGACACCCCATTCATTATCATGATAGGATTTATACAAGTCACTGCTGAGGCACCATCCACAACGATGTTTATCCATATTGAACTATCTTTTCTTAAAGATAATGGATAATATCAATATGCAGAGCTACAGGAAAATAGAATCTCGGTTGAGATACAAGTGGGGAATAAATAAACACCGGCCATCCCTAAGAATTAATGCTAATTCCTGAAATGGCCGATGCTGAAAATTAAAACCTTATTTTTTGAGTTCACCAGATGACAATGCATCCTCTAAATGCGCATCAACAGTAGGGAAGTTTCTAAAAAACTTTTTCCCATCTGTTCGCTTAAGAGTAACCTTGGTGTCACCTTCATCTGTATAAGAATACGCAACAACCTCAACCTGCTTCCCGTAAACCGACTTCATATTTGCGATACCCCCACGTTTAATAATAAAGTTCTTCCTTGGGAAATTAATATGTTGGAATTCCGCTCCCACAGGTCGCTCAATAGTTAGAATAGTGCCCTCTTCAACAGAAACTTGCTGCTTGTCCTGGGCAGTGGCAATAACGCTCATGCCTATAAAAAATCCTATTAATAAAGCTTTTCGTACCATAAGTCTTGTTTTTTATTGATCTCTACAAATATAAAATACAAAAATTAAATAACAAGTAATACTATTGTTAAATAACAGTTAAACTATCATTAAATGATAGTAATACTATTATCTTTGTGCCTTTAATTATATTATTATGAAACATCTGCTACAAACCATCAAGATTGAAGTCAATAAAAAGACCTATTTAAAGGACCCTGAATCTTCAGATCTTGGTAAGAAAATTGTGGAACACAGTATACTCATGATCCACGAAATAGGGTTCGATGCATTTAACTTTAAAAAGTTAGGACTTAAGATAGGCTCTAACGAAAGTTCTATATACAGGTATTTTGAGAACAAGCATAAACTTCTGCTCTATTTAACTTCCTGGTATTGGGGTTGGCTAGAATATCAGTTCGTGTTTGCTACCAATAGCATTACAGATCCGGGTGATAGATTGCGCAAGGGTATTGAGGTTATCACAAAACCTGTAGTAATAGATGCTTCCTTTGCTCATATAAACGAAGTCTTGCTAAATGACATTATCATTAACGAATACTCCAAATCCTATCTTACAAAAGAGGTAGACGCAGAGAATAAAGAAGGATATTTCGAAATATATAAGCGCTTGGTGATGAGGTTGAGTGAAATGATCGTGGGGTTTAACCCCGCTTATCCTTATCCTTCTAGCCTGGCAAGTACCTTACTGGAAGGATCTTTACACCAATATTTTTTAAAGCAACATTTTCCATCACTTACCAATTGCAATGATAAGATATCTCCAACGGAATATTTTACTCATTTAATTTTTAAATCCATAAATATAAAATAGATGGCGAAGACTGTATTAACGGCCTGGCAACGCCTCATAGGATTACTTAGATTAGATAAAAGAGATATTTTTCAAGTCTTTTATTATGCCATATTTGCCGGACTTGTGAATTTATCACTACCACTAGGGATACAGGCAATTATCAATTTAATTCAGGGCGCACAAATAACCACATCATGGATCGTGCTGGTTATCCTTGTTACCTTAGGTGTGGCATTTGTAGGAATTCTTCAACTAATGCAATTACGGATCATTGAAAACGTACAACAAAAAATATTCACACGCGCCTCCTTTGAATTTGCATATCGGTTCCCAAAAATTAAGATGAGTGAATTACGCAATTTTTATCCCCCGGAATTGGCGAATAGATTCTTTGACACCATTACTGTACAAAAAGGATTGGCTAAGATACTGGTAGACTTTCCTGCGGCCCTGCTACAGATCATTTTTGGCCTGATCCTGCTTTCTTTCTATCATCCTTTTTTTATAATCTATGGATTTCTATTACTACTCCTGATCTATTTGGTTTTTAAGTTTACGGCACAAAAGGGATTGGATACCAGTCTTGCCGAGTCAGAAAACAAGTATAAGGTAGCTCATTGGATACAGGAAGTGGCAAGGTCCATAATTAGTTTTAAGCTTTCCGGAAAGACCAGTTTGGCAATGGAAAAGAATGATGCACTGGTGGAGAATTATCTTGCGGCCAGAGAAAGTCATTTCCGGATAATCGTCATTCAGTTTATCCAGATGATCGGCTTTAAAGTATTAGTTACAGTTGGACTACTATTAATAGGAGGAATCCTGGTGCTGAATCAGGAAATGAATATAGGTCAGTTTGTGGCCGCAGAGATCATCATACTTTTGGTCATAAATAGTGTAGAAAAACTGATCCTGGGCTTAGAGACCTTTTATGATCTGCTGACCTCTCTTGAGAAACTGGGTCAGGTGGTAGACAAAGAACTGGAGTCGCAGGAAGGGGAACGACCTTTTAAAGAAAATGAATCTTTTAATGTTGAGCTAAAAGATATTTCTTATAACATACCGGGAACAGATAGATCTATAATAAAAAAGGTGTCTTTAATGATCACTCCAGATTGCACTATCCTGATCCGTGGTGATAGTGGTTCCGGTAAATCAACATTACTGAGGCTTATTGCAGGAATTCTAACACCAGACACGGGTGCGATTTATGTGAATAATGTCTCTTTGAGATCTATTGCTCTTAATTACTATCGTTCTCATCTAGGTCAGTCGTTAACAGAGGAGTCTCCCTTTGAGGGCAGTATTCTGGATAATATCACATTTGGAGACCATTCAGTAAAGGAAGAGGATGTATACTGGGCGCTAGAGAAGACCGGGCTAACGGAATTTGTAAAAGAACAACCTAAGGGATTAAGGACAATGTTGTATCCTGAAGGTCAGCAAATACCCTATGTGGTCTCTAAAAAAATTGTGCTGGCAAGAAGTATTGTCAGGAAGCCTCGCTTATTGATTCTTAAAGATCCGTTAGATCATTTTAACCCAGTTGAATCAAAACAGATCATGGATTTTCTTTCAGACAGAACAAATCCATGGGCCTTAGTGGTCGTAAG
>CBDUON010000206.1:0-3667 GCA_965368835.1 uncultured Eudoraea sp.
CAGGTAGACATGACCGCCAATGTAAACAGGCGCTCTAAGGCTAATATGGCAAGTATGAACCCAGATCTTTTCTGGAGTACGGTAAATTCGGGCTTCCATTATCAATACATGCAAAATAGTCTTCAACTCAACAACGGAATGCTGAATGATTCCCTCCCAGATTTCAGTAATATTTCCAGATTGGCAGGAGTATCGTCTACAGACTGGAGCTGGGGCCCGCTAATGGCCGATCTTGACAATGATGGGTGGAAAGATATCTTTATTTCAAATGGAACGCGCAGGGAGATCAACAATCGCGATTTCTTCCTTACCTGGGAAAAAGAAGGAAGGCCTTTGGATAACTTACTTCAACGAAGCATGGATCTGCCTTCAGAACCAATAGATAATTTCGCGTTTAGAAATAATAAGGACCTCACCTTTACTCAAATGAACCAGGAATGGGGAATTTCCTTTGAAGGATTTTCTAATGGCTCTGTGTATGCAGACCTCGACAATGATGGAGATCTGGAGATCATTACCAATAACATTGATGACACGGCTTCTGTATTTGAAAATCTAAGCGCCTCAAACGCTAGTTATGCCAGCTTTAATTTTAAAGGACCTGAGAAAAACCCTTTCGGAATTGGAGTTCAGGTCACGGCAATAGGCCAGGGAGCAAGACAGTTTCAGGAAATGACACTTACCCGGGGATTTCAATCATCTACCGCGCCTCAATTACATTTTGGATTTGGCGACCGAACCATCCTAGATAGCCTACTGGTGCATTGGCCCGATGGAAAGGAAGAACTGATCACTAATCTTGCGCTTAACAAGGGGTATACTCTTAATTACGCCAATGCTGCACCGGTTCCTTCAAAAAGTGAGTCAAAAAAGAATACACTCTTTGAAACTATAAATGCCGCTGATCTGGCAGCAGATTATAAGCATGAAGAGAACTATTACGATGATTTTATAAAGGAGATCCTCCTACCCCATCAAACTTCAATGTTCGGACCAGGCATAGGAGTGGGAGATCTTAATGGGGACGGGCTAGACGATTTTGTGATCGGAGGAGCAGCCAACCACCAGGCCGGGATCTATTATCAAACTTCAGAAGGATTTGAAAGAATGAAAATGCTTTCAGTTGCTCGTGACAGTATATATGAGGACTTAGGCATTCTTATTTTCGATGCCGAAGGAGATGGTGACAATGATCTGTATATGGTAAGTGGAGGGAATGAATTTGAACCAGACTCAGAATTATTACAAGACCGACTTTATCTCAATAATGGAAATGGCCAATTACTTAGGGCTGTAAAATCACTTCCTGAAATGTACACCAGTGGGTCGCGCGTTAAAGCAGCCGATTTTGATAAGGATGGCGACCTTGACCTGTTCGTAGGCGGGAGATTAGTTCCCGGACAATATCCCTTACCAGCCAAAAGTTATATTCTGGAAAACGTAAGTACCGCCAAAGGAGGTGCGGAGTTTAAGGATGTAACCCAGACCGTAGCACCTTTCCTCGAAGATCTTGGAATGGTCACAGATGCTATATGGACCGACTATGATGGGGATGGCTGGCAAGACCTTCTCGTTACCGGGGAATGGATGCCTATTACGGTACTAAAAAATACCAATGGTATCTTTGAAAATACCACGGATAAAAATGGATTGGCGTCTTCCACAGGGTGGTGGTTTAGTATTCAGCAAGGCGATTTTGATGCAGATGGTGATATGGATTATGTAGCCGGCAACCTTGGGCTAAATTATAAATACAAAGCCAACGAACAGGAAACATTCGACATTTATTACAGTGATTTTGACAATAGTGGTACGTCAGATATTGTTTTGAGTTATTTTAACGGAGGCAAAGAATATCCGCTTCGCGGAAGAGAATGTTCATCTCAGCAAATACCGGGGATCAAAAAGAAATTTGAAGACTACGCCTCCTTCTCTACGGCTACTTTGGAAGATGTATATACAGAACAGTATCTGTCAGAAGCCCTGCACTACCAGGTAACTTCTTTTGCAAGTGTATATCTTGAAAATACAGGTAATGGATTTAAAAGTCATCCCCTTCCGAACATGGCGCAGATCTCAAGCATCAACCAGATCCTGGTAGGCGATTATAATGCTGATACACATCTTGATATTGTGATCGCAGGAAATCTTTATAGCTCGGAGGTGGAAACACCCAGGAATGATGCCAGCAATGGACTTTATTTAATGGGAAATGGAAAGGGCGACTTTACACCGGTAACTAATTATAAAAGTGGCTGGTTCACTCCGGGCGACGTAAAAGATATGATGCCCATAGAAATAAAAGGCCAATCTTATGTGCTGGTTGCAAAAAATAGTGAATCATTGCAATTGGTAAAAATCAATACACCCGAAAATCCTGTAGTTGCTGCAAGGCTTCCGTAACTGTCTTTACCGGTAGTTTACACGTATTGTTATAGCAGACATAAATATAGGTCTCACCATCCACAAATCTATCTTCAAATAAAGGCAGGTCACTTTTTGTAGTACTCCCGGCAAAAAGCGCATTTGGTATATATTCTGTGTGCATTGCGTTTAAAAGCTCCTTGGCATTTGCACCAACCCCAACTATCTCATAAAAAGGATAAGCGTGTCCTAATAATAATGAACCCCACATAGCGTAGTTATCAGGAGCTTCCTGAATTGGCTTTACCATTAGAGAGACCATGCGCTGCGATTTATCAAATAGTTCAGTATCATAATATAAATGACCCAGTCTAAATAAATTATTGGCCATAACCGCGTTGGGAGAAGGAATCACTCCGTCATCTGTCTTTATGATCTTGGCGATTAGAGACGCCTTTTCATTATATCTGTACATTTCTGAATCTGGTTCTCCAAAATGATCTTGTACATACACCGTAAGTTCTTTAGACAACTCCAGATAGGTAGTATCTAAGGTAATTTCATATAAACCCAGGGAGGCATTCGCAAGGAAGGTATAGTCTTCTAAAAATCCTTCTTGCTGTTTACTTCCTTTTTTATAGGTGTGAACAAGTTTAGAATCTACATAAGAATGTTTTAATAGAAATTCAATAGTAGTCTGGGCATGAGATAGTAATTCTTTGTTGCCTAATGCTTTATATGCATCCAGAAATCCCTGTATCAACAAGGCGTTCCAGGAGGTGATGATCTTATCATCTACTCGCGGATGAATGCGCTGTTCCCTTTGTTTCAGCAATAATGATTGCCACTTTTTCTTAAAGGTCTGAAGTTCCTTATCGGTAATTTCATGTTTTTTTATAAAGTCGGGGTCTGTTACTTTTTTATGCAAGACATATGTATCTTTTTCCCAAGCCGATGCTTTTTTTATGGAATAATAGGAAGCAAAAAGGTCAAACTCCTCACCTAATAAGGATTGTAATTCATTTTCCTTCCAGATATAATACGCTCCTTCTTCCCCTTCACTATCGGCATCTATCGCGGCATAATAACCTCCATCTGGGTTCTTCATTTCCCGATCCAGGAATTCAATGGTCTCCAATACAACTCGCTTATATTCGGGGTCTTTGTAAATTGTGTAGGCCTTGGAATATAAACTAAGTAATTGCGCATTGTCATATAACATCTTTTCAAAATGAGGTACTTTCCAGGTTGGATCTGTGCTATAGCGGAAAAATCCACCGCCAATATGATCATAAATACCTCC
>CBDUON010000207.1:0-3630 GCA_965368835.1 uncultured Eudoraea sp.
AAAAACCAATGAGAACGTATACTTTTTGTTTAATACTCGCACTAGGTGTTACTATAAGCAATTGGTCACAAGACCATCAGCATGCCGCCGGACATGCCTTAAATTATCCCAATATTCCGGGTTTTATTACCCTGAAAACAGACCTTCATCAGCATACAGTATTTTCAGATGGAGAGGTATGGCCCTCCATACGGGTCATGGAAGCTTTACGTGAAAACCTGGATGCTATTTCTCTGACAGAACATCTGGAATACCAACCTCACATTGCTGACATTCCTCATCCTGACCGTAACCGATCTTATCAATTGGCCCGATTAGAAGCCAAGGATCACGGTTTGTTGATCATTCCCGGCTCAGAAATTACACGTAATGAACCTATTGGGCATAGTAATGCACTATTTACTACAGATGCCAATATACTGTTAGCAGAAGATGCCAAGACATCTTTTTCTGAAGCTAAAAAGCAAAATGCCTTTGTTTTCTGGAACCACCCGGCCTGGTATAGACAGAGCCCGACAGGTAATCCTGTGCTTAGTGAATTTCAATTAGAACGCATCAAGAACGGGGAATTACAGGGAATAGAAGTCATCAATGAACATGACTATGCCGAAGAATCCTTCGCCCTTGCTTTAGAGCACAACCTCACTATTATGGGCACCAGTGATATTCATGGTTTAATAGACTGGCAATATTTAGAAAAAGGATTTCATCGCCCTATTACGTTGGTGTTTGCCAAAGTAAAAAACCTGGAAAGCATACGCGAAGCCCTTTTTGAAGGGAATACCGTAGCAGTCTACAATAGTCTTATAGTTGGCAGGCCACAATTTGTAAACCCTTTGATCAAAGCAAGTCTGAAGATTAACAGGATTGCTTATATCCCTGATACACATATTTTGGAAGTTGAATTAGAAAATATTTCCAGCAGTGATCTGCTCTTTGAAAACCAGATGGAGTATACCTTTTACAGTAGTTCTCCGGTTTTTGAGATCTCGGCAAACCAAGTGTTTACACTAAAAATAAAAACCCTGGAGAAGGTATCCTCTGTTGAATTGAAATTAAAAGCACTGGGTGCTTATACGGCTCCTAAGACACATCCTGTAATTAGTTGGGATATCACTGTAAATTAAGGTATTACTCCTTTCCATCTACATAGTCTTGCAGATAGGCGTACCGCTCAGTAAGATTGCCATCTTTGGTCATGCGTGCCCTTTCCAAAATCCCTTCCTTATCATTGTCAAAAAAGGCAGGGATAACGCTTTCAACAAAGGTGTCTCCAAAGCCTTCACTGGCATCCCTTGGGAGTTCTGCTGGAAGATTATCTACTGCCATCACTGCAATGGCTCCCTTATTCATAAAAGGCACTTCTTTTTCAGTACCTCGATCATACCCATAGACAGGGTCGGCAATGGTAGAGGCGCGAAGGGTGGTGGCAACCGGCCCGTCTATATCGCAGCTAACGTCTGCAACTACTTTTATTTTAAATTCAGGATGTTTCACATCTTCACGGGTGTATAAATAAGGTGCCCCATCGCCGTAAAAGTGCCCTGCAATATAGATATCGCTCACTTTCGCAAAACGCATAAAGTTTGATTCATAGGCCTCGGGATGGTCAAAGAAGTCCTGCATTGGCAAAATTTGTCCATCTTTTCGTTTGTTGTAATCCAGCACATCTATTTGACAGTAGACCGGTTCATCAAAGGTCTTGGTTAAGTAATCCCCAGTGCTTACCTCACGTAGTTTCATCCCATCAAGGATCTCCTTGGCACCGTTCCCTACTCTTCCTTTGCCTGTTAAAAGTATTTTTACGGGTGGTAAAGAAACTTTGAGTAATTCCCGGATCAGGTCTTTTTTATCCTTTAAGTTTTCTGCCTTCGCAATCTTGAATAGCTCCGATTTCAAACCAAAAGTCCTAAGCCCGTTATACGCACCTACGATTCCTGCATAGCGCCCAAAAGCCACTAACCTATTTCCTTTGGCATTTGTAATAACCTCATGATCATACATTTCAATATTCTTCGACAGTATTGCTCTAAGCAATTCGCGGTTATAAGGCTGTTTTTTAATTGTATGTGAGAAGAAAAAGTATTTCTTATTGGGAATCAATGATTCTATTGGGACCTCTTTAACCCCTATGAGTACATCACAATTATCCATAGAAGAGGCAACTGAAAGTCCGGCTTCCCGGTATTCCTCATCGCTAAACACACGGAGCGGAGAAGGCTCAACAGTAATTTTAGCCTCAGGAAATGTATTCAGGACTTTTTGACAGGCCTGGGGAGATAATACCACCCGCATATCCGGGGGATTCTTGCGCTCTCTGATGATTCCGAAATGTGTCATATTTTTTGGTATAGAATTTGCTCAAAATTACATGGATTTCGGGCGGTGCGCAAACTTTTTGGTATCTTCGCAATCCTTTTTATTAAACAACGTTCTTTAACATTTTGGGGCCGACTGGTTTTTGACAGCGAGACCAATGGCATTGTAAGCATGTCGAGCGCTGGAATACAGCTCGTAAATCTCATATTTCACACTTTTTAAATGGCGAATCTAATTACGCTCTTGCCGCTTAATCCGAATTATAGTAGGATTTAGCCTCGTCTCTGCCAGGCAGAGAAGCGAGATGTCCCGGGATAGCCCTTGTTGATGGCGATCCATTATGGGGCACCATAAAAGTCAACATAGAGCCTCTATTGCTTCGGTAGGGGTTTAAAATCAAAGAAGCTAAGTGTGTATTAGGCGGTTTTTGGTCAGGTACACATCGAAAATTAAACAAAAACTAAACATGTAGAAAGCGATGGTATTGCTTGTTTGGACGGGAGTTCGAATCTCCCCGGCTCCACCTACGCCCTCCGAAGCATGAGAATAACGAAAGCGAAGGAGGGCTTTTTAATTATTATCCCGGCACACCTGTAACTTAAGAACGGTCGGGCTACGGTGGATGCCGATCCACTAATTATCTTTAACTACCTTATAAGTTTTATCTTTAACAATCATAATATAAAACTCCCTTACTCTGGGTATATTCCAAATTCCTCTAATGGTCTATTCTACATCCGAAGCTTGAGTATAACGAAAGCGAAGGAGGGCTTTTTAATTACAGTCTGTGACTAATACAAATTAAGTATCATAGGGCTTGCCGCCCCCGCTGAAGCTTTAGCGGCACGCGGGCGGTGGATAACGATCCACAAAAAGGCATGAAATGAAAGGAATTTGCATTCTTAGAATTTTATTTCATCTTCAATCACTTCAACATTATGACTTTACCCTATGCGGTTTACATTCTTAAATGTTCGAACGGTAAGTTCTATACAGGATTTACTAAAAATATAAATAAGCGATTAAAAGCTCATAACAAAGGAGAAGTGCATTTTACAAAAGATAAACTTCCTGTAGAAATTGTCCATATATCACTATTTTCCAATAAACAAAAAGCGTATGATTTTGAGAGGTATTTGAAATCAGGTTCTGGCATTGCCTTTAGAAACAAAAGACTACTATAAGACTACAATTCTCGTTCTCTTATGCTATATAGAATGAGAAACGGATCCACCATACTTATTTAATGAAGTTGTAACATAGGTTAAAAAACACCTTTAAATTCATATATTTCACAGCTATCTAAATATG
>CBDUON010000208.1:0-3619 GCA_965368835.1 uncultured Eudoraea sp.
GCAGCAGGCTTTCTAGGATCGCATCTATGCGATCGTTTTGTAAAAGAAGGATACTATGTCATCGCCATGGATAATCTTATCACAGGCGATCTTAAAAACATTGAGCATCTATTTCCTCTGGAACACTTCGAGTTTTACCATCACGATGTCACCAAATTTGTTCATATCCCGGGCAAATTAGACTATATCTTACATTTTGCCTCTCCTGCAAGCCCCATAGATTACCTAAAAATCCCTATTGAAACCTTAAAAGTAGGATCGCTGGGAACGTTAAATTGTCTGGGACTGGCCAAAGAGAAAAATGCCACTATCCTGGTAGCTTCCACCTCAGAAGTTTATGGAGATCCATTAGTGCATCCTCAAAATGAAGATTATTACGGGAATGTATCTCCTGTAGGTCCTCGTGGGGTGTATGATGAGGCCAAACGGTTTATGGAATCTATTACCATGGCCTACCATAGATTCCACGGGGTAGATACAAGAATAGTTCGAATTTTTAATACTTATGGCTCCAGAATGCGACTCAATGATGGTAGAGTAGTGCCGGCATTTATGGGTCAGGCACTTCGCGGTGAGAATCTAACTGTTTTTGGAGATGGGAACCAAACTCGCTCCTTCTGCTATATAGACGATCAGGTAGAAGGGATCTTTCGTTTACTGATGAGTGATTATACGGATCCCATCAATATTGGAAATCCACATGAAACAACCATCAATGAATTTGCCCGGGAGATTCTACAACTTACCGGAAAAGATCAGAAAATAGTTCATAAACCCCTTCCAAAGGACGATCCCTTACAACGACAGCCAGACATCACCCGTGCCAAGGAGATTCTTGGATGGGAACCTAAAGTAGACAGGAAGGAAGGTTTGAGAAAAGTATATGAATATTTCCTCTCACTTTCACCAGAGGAATTAAAACAAAAGGAACATCGCGATTTTTCAGGGATATCTTAGTAGTTTCTAATTCATAGCCTATTTTTGCCCAAATTGTTCTATTCATGAATATCTTATTACTTGGCTCCGGCGGACGTGAACATACCCTTGCCTGGAAACTCACACAAAGTCCTAAACTTCAAAATCTTTTTGTGGCACCCGGAAATGCGGGAACCTCTTCTATCGCTACTAATCTTCCTTTAAACATCAATGATTTTGAGGAGGTGAAGACTGCAGTGCTCAACAATAACATCCAAATGGTGATCGTAGGGCCAGAAGATCCCCTCGTCAATGGGATTCATGATTTTTTCCTGCGTGATCTGGCACTAAAAAATATTCCGGTGATTGGACCAGAAAAGGAGGCCGCTACCCTGGAAGGAAGCAAGGATTTTGCAAAGAAATTTATGATGCGCCACAGCATCCCTACAGCGGCATACCAAAGTTTTACTGCTGAAACCGTAGAGCAAGGTCTTGACTTCCTAAATACCCTTAAACCACCCTACGTGCTGAAGGCAGATGGCTTGGCCGCAGGGAAAGGAGTAGTTATTCTACAAGATATTGAAGAAGCACGTGCAGAACTTTCACAGATGCTCTTAGAATCCAAATTTGGAAAGGCCAGCACCACTGTGGTGATCGAAGAATTCCTTTCCGGGATTGAATTGAGCTGTTTTGTACTGACAGATGGAAAAAACTACAAAGTTCTTCCCACTGCAAAAGACTACAAGCGAATTGGAGAAGGAGATACCGGACTAAACACCGGCGGAATGGGCGCAATTTCTCCTGTTCCCTTTGCCGATACCCTTTTTATGGAAAAGGTCAGTCAACGGATCATAGTTCCAACAATACAGGGCTTACAAAAAGACAATATTCCTTATAAAGGGTTTGTATTTATTGGATTAATTAAAGTAGGAGAAGACCCATATGTCATAGAATACAATGTGCGACTCGGTGATCCGGAAACTGAGGTGGTCTTACCGAGAATAAAGAATGACCTGGTAACTGTATTTGAAGCGGTAGCAAATCAATCCCTGGATACAATAGACCTGGAGATTGATGATCGCAGTGCAGCAACAGTTATGACTGTCTCTGGGGGTTATCCGGAGACCTATAAAAAGGGATTTGAGATTCACGGATTGGAAACTATCAAGGATTCCCTTGTATTCCATGCAGGTACTACCATAAAGGACAACAAAATACTAACTAATGGAGGTCGTGTAATTGCAGTTACTTCCTTTGGTGAAAGCCATGTTGAGGCCCTGAAAAAGTCGTATGCAAACGTTGAAAAGTTAATATTCGAAGGAAAGTACTACCGTAAAGATCTTGGTTTTGACCTATAAATAAGAATGAGAGGAAATAGATTTGTCCTCTTCATTGTTATCATTGAACTTTTTAAGTTGCATAAGCCAGTATACCATGGCTATAACCCCGGTGATCATAAATAACCAATTTACAATATTGGCGGTCCACCAATTTTCCATAAAGCGGAAAAAATCATAAGGCCAGAAAAGGCCATTCACGAATAAATCTTCTATGCCGTAAAAAAATGCGTTCATCTTGGTTATATTTACGAACACAAAAATATAAAATCCGGAGATGATTTCAGGCATTTTTGGCAAAACAAAACCAATAAATTACGTTTTACTCCTTGGATTTATATTTATCCTCTATTGGTTTGTATACTTCTATGTTAGCAACAATTCTGCTGAACCAGCTGTAATTGTGTGGCAATCATTGGTATTGCTTGTCCTTTTATTTTCTGTGCTGGTTATTAATTTTGTGGTTAACCGGAATCAAATTACCAGTGCTAATTCTTATGTAGCCCTTTATTTTATACTTTTAATTCTCATCTTCTCAAGATCTGTTACCGATAATAATGCCATCTTTTGTAGTTTTTTCTTGTTACTGGCTTGCAGAAGGCTATTAAGCCTTCGATCCCTTAAAAATATAAAGTTAAAGATCATGGATGCTACGTTGTGGGTCCTGGTTGCGAGCCTTTTTTATGATTGGGCTATATTATTTCTGATCCTGGTTTACATTGCTATCTATATTTATGAACCCAAAAATCTAAGGAATTGGCTGGTTCCCCAGGTCAGTATCATTGTATTTGTCCTTTTGAGTTATGCAGTACTTATTTTGGCAAATAATGAAGGGTATTTACTGCAACACTATAAATTTCAGCTAGACAATATTCGGGAGGTGTTTACAGATTGGAAATTAAACACAAAACTCATCATTTATGCCTTACTAACTGCTGTCACTGCCTTAGCGGTATTTCTTAAATCGGGGAAGCTGGGTCTTGGAAGGATCATAAATTTACGGGTAATTACGCTGTATTTTGCCTTAAGTATAGTCGTGATCATCCTAAGTCTTATGGCAGGTGATCTGCCTGTATTGATTTCATTTTTCCCAGGCGCCGTATTTCTGGGGAAATATGTGGAAATGATAAAACGAAAAAAAATAAAGGAGGTTGTCCTTTACGCCTCGGTTTTCATAGCACTTTCCATTTTTACAGCAGAGATTCTTATTAAATAATAGATACCTTTGTACAAAACGCAGATCGTATGTTCAGTAAAAAGGCCTTCGATATTTTTGAGGAAAGCATTTCACAATATCATATTGTGAACAGAGTAGACCAGAAATTTGTAAATCCCTATCCCAAAAACGACATAACCCATCTTCTCTA